>JBCCIA010000420.1:0-5494 GCA_039028475.1 Spirochaetota bacterium
AAGGACTGGACCGCAGAAGAACGTCAGGCCTTGCGTGATGCGGTTCCGGTGCACGGCGTCAACACACCCTTCCGGAACGGCACCATTCTGGAGACCGCTCGCCGAGTGGTGGCGCTGTCCAAAGCCGGGCTCGCCAACCGCAATGTGCAAGACGGGATGGGCAGCGACGAAACCATCTTTCTCGATGTTGTCGAGGAAGTGGCTGCAAGCGGCATAACGCGCGCCGAGCGGCTCCTGGAGCGCTTTCACGGCCCCTGGGGCGGCACCATTGACAAGGTCTTCGAAGAGTGCGCCTACTGAGCAGCGCTCATCTCGGCCCGGACTTTTTGGCGTAGCAGATCAATCGGAATATATTTCCGGCCCTGGCGGAAATGCCAGAAAGTCCAACCGTTACACGCCTCAGCCCCTTGAACGTGAGCACCGATCTTGTGGATGGAGCCGGTGGCGTCTCTGCACGCAATGGAACCGTCTGAACGCACACGCGCCGCATGGCGCTGGTGGGGGTCATAGAGCGTTGCCCCGGGCTCGATGAGCCCACGTTCAACCAATGAGCCGAACGGAACGCGAGGCTCTGAGCATTTGCTATGAAGCATAGCTTTTACGAAGAGTTTTCTACACTCATCTGTTCGAAAACACAACGGTTCCAACAAGAAATATGGCAAAATAGTAAGCAGCTAGTAGAAGATACGCAAAAATATTACCAAATGTTTGTCCAGGCACTCAAACATTAGAAAAGAGGAATTCCCATGCAAACCACATTATTGACTGATCTATACCAATTGACTATGGCACAAGGCTATTGGTTATTGGGACGGCACGAGCAAAATGCGACATTTTCCTTGTTTTTTCGCAAACAACCTTTTTCAGGGGGCTATGCCGTTGCCTGTGGATTGGAAAAAGCCTTGGCTTATCTACAAAATTTTGCTTTTTCGCAAGATGAAGTTGCCTATTTAGCGACCTTGCAAGGGTATGATGAAACCCCATTATTCCACCCGGAATTTTTACAGTACTTGCAACAGTTGCGATTGCAAGTAGAAGTTTTGGCAGCAGCAGAAGGCACGGTAGTTTTTGCCCAAGAACCTCTCATGCGGGTTACAGGTTCTCTTTTGCAGTGCCAATTGTTAGAGTCGTACCTACTCAATGTCATAAATTTTGAAACCTTAGTTGCTACGAAGGCATCGCGTATTGTCATGGCTGCTGAAGGAGAACCGGTACTAGAGTTTGGCTTACGTAGGGCGCAGGGCAATGATGGCGCTCTTGCCGCAAGTCGAGCTAGCTTTGTAGGGGGATGTGCTGCAACTTCCAATGTTTTGGCTGGTTACCAGTATGGCATACCTGTTAGGGGGACTCATGCCCATAGCTGGGTAATGAGCTTTACCAGCGAACAGGAGTCTTTCCAAGCCTATGCTGATGCAATGCCAAATAATTGTGTCTTTCTCATCGATACCTATGATACTATACGAGGTGTAAAACATGCGATTGCTGTGGGAAAAACTTTGCAAGAGAAAGGCAAACAACTATTGGGTGTACGTTTGGATTCTGGTGATCTAACTTATCTGAGTCAGAAAGTCAGGAAGATACTAGATGAAGCAGGTTTTGCACAAACAAAAATATACGCTAGTAACGATCTCGATGAACTCTTGATTCGAGATATAAAGCAGCAAGGAGCAAAGATATCTGTTTGGGGAGTAGGAACAAAATTGAGTACGGCTTATGAGCAACCAGCTCTGGGAGGTGTCTATAAGCTAACTGCTAGGCAAGACAATTCTGGAAAGTGGCTACCCACATTGAAAATGTCAGAGCAAAAGAATAAGGTCAATATACCAGGAATGTTGCAGATCAGACGTTATGAACTTGGAGAGACTTTTTGTGGTGATATGATCTATGATAGTTTACAAGGAGAACCCAAACAGCACATTATTATCGATCCGAAAAATTCAAGTCGTAGAAAACAAATAAAACATACAAAGTTTTACGATTTATTACAACCTGTGTTTAATGATGGAAAAAGACTTACTACACAACAAGATTTGTTCTCCATCCAAGAGTATGCTAAAAAACAACTCGCTAGCCTACACGAAGGTATTACTCGTTTGCGCAACCCTCATGAATATCCTGTTGGCTTAGAAAGTGAATTGTACAAACTCAGGGAAGAAATGATATTGCAAGCAAGAGGGTTTGACGCATAAGAATCTGTCTCAAAAAGCTGGTAGTGCGTTCTTGTATAAAAAAAACCTTTATTACAAAATAATAATAAAATAATCTATTTACAAAATAAAAATCCCTGGATTAAACTAAAAGGTATGCTCCAATGTTTTACTCGTGTATTCGTGATCCATATACTTTTATTAGGGAGTCTACAATCTTTGTTTTCTGAAGGGCGATTGCAAAAAAGTTCTAAAACAGTAGGTCTCAGTCGTTTCTCTCCTTACAAAACCTCAAAATCAACAAAACACGAAGAAAACATTTATAACAATTTACGCAAGTACCTACAAGCCCAGGGTTATACTGTGGCAGAAATCAAGGGAGCAACTGACGGGAAAAAACAGCAAGATGCCAAGAGTCGAGGAAGTCATATCTATATTGATGGCTATTACGAAATTAGCAGCAATGAAAACCTAAACCTGTACATACAGATCTACGACCCTGACACAGGTTATGTCATTGATGCGAGTAATATTACCGATGAATTGGAAGGGCTGGAAGGTTTGCGTCTAGATAAAGAAGAGATGTTCCAACCGCATACAAAAACTTTGCAAGATGCCGGAGAAAAGATCGTTTTGCGTCTGAAAATCAATGAAAAGAAAAGAGTGCGGCGCGAGAACATAGACAAGAACATTAGTTACAGTAAGATAGGCAAAGACATTGAATTTCGCGTCCCACCGGAAGATATCAAAGCAAAGTCTAAGGAAGTCTTTGAACTGCTCGCTCAGAAAGATAAAATCACTGTAGCATCCAATCTAGTAACTGATAAAGAAAAGCAGCCCGCTTCTGTCTATGTGATCCAGTCTGAACAAATCCAGATGAGCGGGGCTAGAACCATCAATGAATTGCTAACAATCTATGTACCAGGGTTTTTTTTAGTAGAAGATCAGGATGATACCATTGCAGGGTTTCGCGGCTTTGCCCCTGACAACAATGCCAAAGTGTTACTGCTACTCAATGGCTATAATATCAACACGGAATGGTTCTGGGGGCCTCCCGACTCTATCATCAATGGTTTGCACATGGATTATATAGAAAGGATTGAGGTCATTCGTGGCCCTGGTTCGGTCACACTTGGGCAGGGAGCATTACTGGGAGTTATCAATATCGTCACCAAAAGGGGAAGTGCAGAGCCAAAGGGACATATCGGACTGAAATACGGTGCGAATGATTATGAGTCCAAGCTAATAGATTATGGAACTACGAGTAAGTATATACCTGGAATGAAAGCCTATTTTCATGTCAATTCGAGCAGTTATAAAGGACAGAAGATTCGTCCTGAAGGCTGGGCCAAAGCACAACCCTATGAATCGACAGAGGGCTATTATGATTTTCGTGATGGATTGACAGAAGTAGTAGATACGGCCGATGTAAATGCAACTGATTTGCAGATATGGCCCGTGCCTGGAGACAAAACGTTGGTAACCAGAAGAAATGTAGTAACAGGAGGGAGTCGTCTCAAGCGGGCAAAACAAAACACCCTCCTGGCTCAGCTTGATTACCAGAACTTTCATTTTACAGGTTTCCACAACGATCAAAGTAGAAATTTGTACAATTTTTACCGGGATAGAAATATTGTCCGCAATATTGTAGATACAGCAAACTTGTCGTACAACCATGAGTTTTCTACTAAATTGTCTATGTTGGGCAAAGTGCAGTATACTAGAGATGATGTGGTATTATTATCCAATGGCGGTGTCACAATGGGAGGGACACGGGAGAATCGTTATGGTGGAACCTTTCTTCTCTATCTTAAAGAAGTGATCCCCAAGAATAACCTAGCGATAGGTTTAGAACATAAAAAGTATGATATGGGACAGAGGGATTTGAATGGCAATAATTATATAGTCAACTCCATTGGAACAAACCTATTTGATGACCCTAATACCAAACGACGGTATGTGTATCCTGATACGATTGCCGTGTCTAGTATTATGTTGGAAGATTTCTATCGTTTGACCCAGAAAATGGATTTATTTGCTGCGGTTCGTTATGACAAACACCCCTTTTGGGGAGCCAATCTCTCACCTCGTCTGGGGGCGTTGTATGAGTGGAATCCTAATCTACGCTTTCGACTGTCCTACCAACAGGGGTTTCGCGGTGTTGTGGGTGTCTCCTATTCAGGTGGTTTCCAAGGTGATGGGCATTTGCGTATAGAGAATTTCCAAAATATTGAGGTCGCGCGTATCCCCACAGAAGACGTCAACGGCAATGCTACCTTCTATCGCAATGTACCGGAAACCAAACCAGAAAAAATGGATAGCTATGAATTTGCTACGAAATGGAAACCTAGCAAGGCATGGGTCTTGGAGACTATTTTCTTCTACAATAAAGTAAAAAATATTATCGATGTAGGGGTACTATTTGCTGATTCAGCAATTTTTACTATGCCACGGCTTGGCAGTGACGAACCTGGGGACTGGAATGGGTATTGGTTTTATAAAAATGCTGCTGGAGAAATTCGCCAGGGTGGAATTGAGTTTTCTCTAGACTACCGCAATCGTTACCTTCGCAGCAGTTTGAGCCATTCCATAGTAAAGTTGATCACCGCCTCCAATTCTCAGCTAGATAGTGTTTATTTGACCTCTGATAGCAACAACCGCCACTTTAAAGGCTACCCCGAAAATATTACAAGATGGAACAATTTACTTTTTATCACTAAGTCTTGGTCAGCTTCCTTAAATTATTTGTTTTATCCTAACTGGTATTCCCCACGTGGCAATCGTATTGAAGGCAACCACATCGTAAATACAGGCTTGTCCTACCGACCGGTACCACCTGCAAAACTATACATTGTAGTGAAGAATTTACTCAACCAAAGCAACCTTTACCCAATGATTAGCAATTCGGGAGGTGAAACCCTATCAGATGGTACACCTGCGTTAGAAAAGCGAACTTTCTGGTTGGGTTTTGAAATGAGCTTTTAAGCTGCTAAAATCCCCCTTGGAACAAACCACCGCCACCGAAAAAGCCTTTGGGGGAAACATTGCAGGGAAGGAGGGCTGATTCGCAAGAGCCAAAATAGATTTGGTTTACACAGCTATCTATATCCTTTGTGAGATAGTAGGCTCCATCTAAAACCTTACGCGGATTTGAGCTGAAATTAGAATACAATAAGGTAAGACTGGCAGAAGTGGAACCACAAACGGCAACCTTTGCAAGTAAGGCATTGTTTAGTTTCGCAACTGCCTGTTTGCGTGGAATTACATCGGGTCCATCTATACCAAAATAAGTATTTGTACAGCTAATTGAGCAAAGACTACACAAAGAAAATATAATATATAAATAC
>JBCCIA010000421.1:0-5482 GCA_039028475.1 Spirochaetota bacterium
GCCAAATCGTGTGAACTGAACCCGCAAGAATATCTTGAAGCTTTATTTTACTAAATCATACACAACTCAGATTACGATCCAAAAGATTGGACTCCACAGGCTTTTGCTATGCGTAAAAATCAAACTTTAGGGTAAAGGTGCGGTTCACAGGACGCTTACTTACCAATTTCATTTTTAGCATGTCCTAAAACCTGTCTACTCTTATGTAAAAGTCCTGTAAATGCAGTAAAACCTTAAAAATTCAAGAGGATTTTCTAAACTCACTCGGTGTTTTACCGGTGATTTTTTTAAAAGTTGTATTGAACGAGGATTTGCTGTTGAAGCCAACTTTGTAAGCGACATTCAGTATATTCAATTCAGGTTCCTGTTTGAGAACAAGCATGGCTTCTTGGATGCGAAACTCATTGATGTACTGGTAAAAAGACTTTTGCATGACCTGGTTCAAAAATTGCGAGAGTTGGTGGGTACTAAGCTGTAGATTCTTGGCGATAGATTCAAGGGAAACGTCATCTTCTAAATAAGGTTTTTCCGTTTTCATAAAGCTTTCAAGTTTTGCTTTTACTGTATCCGTATCCAAAGAAGTAATATGAGATTTGACATATTTCTTTTTTTCTTGTTCGACAATTCGATTTAGTTCCTGGAGAAAATGTGGATAACGCCAACTCAAAAGATAGATTGCAAGAATATTCAGAGTTATAATGCCAAGGGAAAGGTAGAGAAATAAGTGGTTTTTGGAAAAAAAAGCAACGAATTTAAAGAATACTGCAAATAAAACAGAAAAGACTATAAAAATCAAATAACGTCCAATGACCTCTTTTTGCAAGACTGTCTTGTTAAGCAAAAAGAAGCTTTTCTTTAAAACCATAAAACAATAGATAACATTGGAAAGAGAGGCAAAAACAGATAGAAATCTAAAATAAGAGTTACGTCTTCCCATTTGGGCACTTTGCAAAAGCTCTATTTTATATGCACCACTTTGCAAATAAAAGGGCAATAGAGCAAGAATAGCAATTGCAAACGGAATGAAATGCAAAAGATGTATTTTCTGAAACGTGTTTGTATTGGTAATATAATAGGTAAAATACAAATACAAAACAGGGCCTACAAGATAGGAAAGCGGTGTATGAGCAAGAATAAGGTGGGGATAAGAAAAAATTTCCCCACTCAAAAAAAGATACCCCTGAAACAGATGGACACATATACAAAAGAAAAGAACAGATAACAAATAGCTCTTTAAAGTTTTTTCTTTTAAAACGAGCTGTCCCAATAGCAGTAAAAAGCTACAATAAATTCCCAGTTGGATAATGAAAAAGTTTAATGTCATAAGATTTTTTCAAAGGCAAAGTAAATATTCACATGTTTATCATACCCTATAAGAGCCTGTCTGAAAACACTACTACAGGCTCTTGCAGCTAACCTTTCATGCAAGAAGAAACTTATTTTAAGACACGCTGTAAGGCTTTAACATACCTCATAGATGTCATCAATTTTTTCAAGCCAGTAGCTTTGTTATTTATCGCTATGGCAACTATTGGCCAGGTTTATCGATTCAAATAAAAATTTGTAGGCAAAAGTTTACTTAAAAATGGGAAATAACAAAAAGAAAACTGGCTTGACTCTGAGATATGCTTTTACAATCGTGGATTATATTGTAATCCTGCTTCGCTTTTTTATGCAAAAGCTCTGTCGCCGGCTTCCTTATCAAAATCCAAGAAACGGTAGATATATATGAGTTTTACTTCATTCAACTTACACCCTGAAATCAAAAAAGGAATTGCCAAGGCCGCTTATACAAATCCCACTCCTATACAAGAACAAAGCATTCCTATCATACTGCAAGGTAAAGATATAATAGGTCTCGCCCAAACTGGCACGGGGAAAACAGCAGCCTTTGCACTCCCCATTCTTAGCTTACTTGCCAACAGCAAGAAGAGAGGGATTTTACAAGCATTGATCATTGCTCCTACACGTGAACTTGCGTTACAAATTCATGAGACATTTGAAACTCTTGCTAGTTTTACCCAACTAAAAAGTGCTGCCATTTTTGGTGGTGTGAACAGCAACCCGCAGGTCCGTAAATTACAAGCAGGAATAGACATTGCTGTGGTTTGTCCAGGACGCTTTTTAGATCATATCAAACAGGGGAATGTTAGATTGCAACATTTGGCGATACTCGTTTTAGATGAAGCAGATCAAATGTTTGATATGGGATTTTTTCCAACCATTCGTCAGATACTACGAAAACTACCAGACAATCGACAAAACCTTCTCTTTTCTGCAACAATGCCAAAAGAGATTATGAACATTGCAAAAGAAGTCTTGCACAATCCCACAACTATCAAAATTAGCAATAGCACTCCTCCCACGACAGTTTCACATGCCCTCTACCCTGTCAGTCCACATTTGAAAACCTCACTCCTTTTAAAATTACTCGATAGATCCAATACAGGATCTGTTCTAATCTTTACACGAACAAAATACCGTGCAAAAAAACTAGGAGAAAAACTGTGCAAACAAGGTTTTGCAGCTACCTCTTTACAAGGAAACCTTTCCCAATCTAGACGCCAAGACGCCATGCAAGGGTTTCGTACAGGAAAATACCAAATATTAGTTGCTACAGATATTGCAGCACGAGGAATCGACGTCAATAATGTATCAAATGTAATTAATTACGATATACCCTCTACACCAGAGGCTTATATTCATCGAATTGGTAGAACAGGAAGAGCTGCAAAAACTGGCGATGCTTCTACTTTTGTTTCTGCGGAAGATAAACAAATGGTGCGTGCAATAGAACGTGCCTTAAATACGACCATTATCAGGAAACATGTAGATGATTTTGCCTATGACGTCCCTCCCCCAAAGTACAACAAAGAATTTTCCCGCCCTCCTCTGAATGCCAAGCCAAGTAAATCTTCAGCTAATAGAACTCGTAAGATAAGAAAAAAACGCACCAATCCAGTCAATGGTTCTAATGATACTAAAACTTCAATTGGCAAAAGTCATAAATTTTCAAAAAAAGGGGTTTCACAGCAGAAATAAGAACAGAGACGTATACCGTTTTATGGATAAGATTCTTTACTTCTTTGCCGTTACTATTTTACCTCTGAGTTTAGGCGGATTATCTACTAAGTTAGGACTATTACAAGAAAAAAGAAGTAAATTGTTATTTCTCTTTGGCATTTTATTTTTAGAAACTCCCATTATTCTTCTTATACTTTGGAAACTCAAGGTAAAGGACAACTATGTTCTACTTCCTGTTCTGGCATTTTGCCTAGTGTGCTTAGCTGGAATCTTGGGTTTTTTATTCTCTAAACGACTATTCACTGACATACGCCAAAGAGGCACAATGACCTTTAGTTCAGCTCTTTCTAACCAGGGATTCCTTATGGGAGGTTTTATCTGTTACTTGTTATATGGTGACGCAGGCTACTCTCTGAGCGTCATATACATCCTCTACTTTCACTTCACCATATTCTTTGTCTGCTTCCCACTCGCCCGTTACTTCTCAGTTTCACAAAAACAATCTGTTATTAAAATGATCGTAAGTAACCTTTGGGACATCCGCTCTCTACCTATACTGGCGATTCTTTTTGGTGTCACCTTAAATTACTTGCAAATCCATTACTTTAAGGCTTTTGATCTTTTCTTAAAAAACCTAATCCCCTTTGCGACATTCTTCTTTATGTTTGCCATCGGGATGCAACTCAAATTTAGCTTTTCTTACTTTACTGTTAAAGAAGTGCATATCTTAGCGATCATCAAATTTATTCTAACACCTACTCTTGCCTATTTTTTGGTAAAAGTTCTCGCAATACAAGGCTTACCCGCCAAAGTCATATTTATAGAATCTTTCACTCCTGCCGCAGCCTACTCGATTATGATCACCTCACTCTTCAATTTAGATTCAGACCTTGCCAGTAAACTGTTTGTCAGTAGCACTCTAATCTTCTTATTTACGATCTTTCCTAGTATTTTAGTTTTATTACAAATACTGCCTTTCTAATTGATAATTTGCCAATAATTCCTGACAATCTACTCTTTACATTTTATAAATATATGGGATGATAAAGGTATAAGCTTTAGTAAGAGAGATACATAGAAAGATGAAAGATATTGAAATAATTACCCAAAGCGAGCGTATTGAAAACCTTTTTGAACCCTACAAAAGCGTGATTGGAAACGACTATCTAGGGTATCGCAATCATGTCTACCGCACACTCAGCTATGCAATGCACTTCCTCGAAGGCAATGATACATATCGTACCCTAATTGAAACTGCACTGGTTTACCATGATATTGCACTTTGGACCGATAAGGCTTGTGCCTACCTGGAACCTTCCGAAAAACTTGCCGTAAAAGACAATATTGAAAAAAGTTGGAGCCTGGACTCCGAAGCACTTCGCGCCGTTATCCACTGGCACCATAAAATCACAACCTATAAGGGACCTCACAAAGATCCTGTAGAAGCTGTTCGTAAAGCAGATTGGATCGATGCGAATAGGGGCAAGGTACGGAAAGGCATGCAACGTATTCACATAGAAAAAGTAGAAGCTGCCTTACCGAATGAGGGCTTTCACCAAAGCCTGGTTCGCCTTGCAGGTGAGAATGGTGGTTCTACAATGAAAGGTTTATTCAAAGTTACCCGTGGTATCATGAAATGGTGAGGGTTATTTTCAAAATAAGGATATTATATTGCAGAATTGAACCTGTTGAGAACATACCAAAGCATAAGGTTAGAATATCTTTCCTTAGAGAAGAAAGGATTTTCTAAAAAAATGGTTTGACGGGAAATTTTCAAAATTAGACTTATGGAGAATATACCAATGCCCATTAAAGTTAATTTACCTAAAGCTGGAGAAGTATTACTCCATGATCGTTGGATTCGTGAGCGCTGCGCTTGCTCTGAATGTGTCCAAGATGTGACCAAACAACCCCTCAAGCATACTCCAAATTCTGTAGTTACAAATGTCAAAGAAGAGTCTGAAAAGCTCACTTTTTCTTTTTCGGATGGTCACTCAGTTTCTCTTGCCAAAGAAGCTTTGGAATCTGAATTCATTGATTTTTCTGCAAGCTGTGCAGTGCAATCCGATTTTGATACGTCTGTACCCGAGCGTATACTTTGGGACAAAGAAACTTTTTCACTAGATGAATACAGCTTTGAAGAAATGCTTCATAATAATGAAACACGAATTAACATTCTCAAGTCTTTGCTCAAGTATGGTCTTGTACTCGTTTCAAAGACGCCACGAGAAAACAATGAAGTTCTACGCTTTTCTAGGGAATTGCTTGGATCTGTTCGAGAAACTCATTGGGGGATTGTATTTGATGTGCGAGCCATTCCACCAAAAGAAGGCGTTGCCCATGACCTCGCTTACTCTGGCGAAGAGATTGAATTCCATGTTGATAATCCGTATCGTACTCCTTGTATCGATTACCAGCTTCTACATTGTCTGGAAAGCAAAGGGGTAGTCAAAGGAGA
>JBCCIA010000422.1:0-5462 GCA_039028475.1 Spirochaetota bacterium
CCACCAAATTGATGTTATAACCACTAGGCAGCATACTCTCAGCAGTTTCTTCAATGACCTCGACCCCCTCACTGAGCGATACCGCAGGGTTAATATAAAACGCTTGGTATTTTGGTTGTAGTTCTCTTCATAGGCCTTTTTTCCCTTTATGTATAAAAAGTGGTAGCGAGCCACTCCTCTTATATTATTGCGCAATTTATAATTCGCATCGTATGTTTCATACAAACGAGGGTTGCCAAATGTATCATAGCCAAATACTGTTTTAGCGATTCCCCTAGTATTTCTCCTTGCTAACAGCTTATCTTTTTCATCCAAAGTTTCTCGGGAAATCATTCGTCCTTTTTGGTTATAGACAAAGCGATACGCTGAGATAGAAACAGCATTCTTCTTAAAATTTTCCCATAGGGTCATATTGTAATGCCGAGGGATAGCTAAGGAAATAGGTTGTATGGCTGTCCTTTTCTTCTTAGCGTTGTAAAATTCAATTTTTGCCAAACAGTGTTCTTTCTTGCGAAAGTATTTCAAACAAGTATCATCGTATTCGTAGAGAACTTTATGCACACCAAATATATCTTCTTTTACTTCTCCCTCTTTGCCAAAGTATTCTTCTCCCCTCCTTTTACCGTTTATATCATATGTATAACGCTTGATCGCAATTCCATCCCATGCCAAAGAAAGTTTCTTTGTCTCACCATAGCGTTTATTTATATGTAGGTTTCCATTAGAATCATAATCAAAGATATGGTAATTTTTCAAAATCCCTTGTGCATCATATTCTTTAGCCATCCTGATGCGTCCTCGTATATCGTAGGAATATTTGATAGAGATTCGTAATTTCTTGCTGATTGGTTGGTAAAAAAATCGCTGTTTGTACCTTGCAAAAGAATCAAACAGTACCTTTTCCAATAGCCTTCCCTCAGCAGTATAAAACAAAGCAGCTGTCTTTTTTCTCCTCCGGTTGTACTGGTACACAGGTACAACTCTTGCTTGTCCCTGACGATAGGTAGCCTTACCCAACGAATTATAACGCACTGAAAATGTTTGCTTTCCTCTTGTATACTGGTGGAAGGCACTCATCAAAAGCTTATCTTCTAAATTATAATACCTTTCAGCAATGCGATTGCCCAGCTTATCATACAAGTAAGTATACTTCGAATAGCCATCAAAGCCCTCACGCAGACTAGAGTCCTTTCCCTTAAAACGAACTGTAATCTCCCTATTCTTTCTAGCATAAGAATACTCTAGGATAGCTATATTGTCCGGGTCCTCTTTTAATTTTCCATCGAACCCATAACTCTTTTCATACAATAAGTTGCCAGTTCTATTGTAGAAGTAACGGTAAAAGCTAATACCCAATTTATCTTGTGACAACTTTCCCTGTTCATCGAGGAATTTTTTTTTGGTAATTTTACCACGACGATTGAAAAAAGATACAACTTGTGAAACACCATCTTTGTTTTTAGTCAGCTTTTTATCACTACCATAGTAGCGGACTGTACGGTAACATTCATTCGCGGGTTGGTAGCGCAAGCATTTCAGGTGGTAGGTATACTTGACAATTGCATAAGCCTTTTTTCCTAAAGTAAGAGAGTTTGTATGAGAATATAAATATTCCGCTAGCAAATGACCACGTTTGTTATAACGGTAAACGTATTTTGCAATTCCATCTTTATCAGCAAGCAACTTGCCCATACTATTTAGGTTGTACTTTACCAATAATTTACCATAAGAGCTGTATTGCAAACGTGAATATTTTTTGGGGTTTTCTGCATTTTGCAATACTACCTGCCATTTTTTTTTCTTATATTTTGCTCCATAAATATTCTTTTGCTTTCCCTTCTTTACCACAACCAAATATTGGTTCTTCTTGTGAACGTGTAAAATTTTCGTTTTTTCTTGATTGTTAGAGAGTGGAAACAAAACCTCTGCTTTTAGTTTACCACTTTCATAGTAGAAACGCCGAGCTTTAATTTTCTCTTGCTGCACTTGGTACGTAATGTCTTTTTTCTGATAAACGTTTTTTTTAGAAGCGAGTAGAGAGTTTATGAATAAAACTAGAAACAAAAAAAATTTACAATACATCATGTTGGAAACCAATTAAAGCTTTCGTTTGAGAAGATAGGCTTTTACCATTAGATTGCCTGCGATATTTATATCTCCCCTTTCATACATTTCATAGCGTCCTTGCAATTGCTTATAGGTAGATTCACTCACCTGTATTTCACCCGTAATGCCATGCGACTCCATAGCAGAGCCCGTTTTTAAGGTATCTCCATGCAAATCGTATATATATAAGCCCTCTTTGCCAAACCAGCAGGCGACGACTGGACCAGAGTTGATTCCAATACGAACTTGGAATTGTTTGTTCGTTCGACGACATACCCGAGCAACGGCGTCTCGCATTTCTATAGCCATATTTGCCATGATTTCTGCGTGGTTCGGTATGTATTCCGGCAAACCGGATAGCAACCAAAACTCCTCTCCATCTGTGACAATCTTCTCTACATCATATTTTTTAGCGAGTACATCAAACTCTTTTTCAAACTCATTCAAATAGTCTGCCAAAACAGACTGGGGAATCGTTTGTGACAGTTTCGGAAAACCTGTAATTTCTGAAAACAATACGGTAGTATTCTCATAGCCATTTCCAGTAGCACCTAAGTTCTCTTTGATCTTTGTAGCAATGCTATCTGGCAATATTCGGTGAAACGTATAGTCTTCTTTATCTTCATAATTTTCGCTTTTCTTATTATACACAAATTCTTTTCTATCAGAAGATTCTATATAATACGAAGCACGTAGGCCGATAAGTGCAACCGAAAATAAAAATACATCACTTATCAATAGAAAATTCAGATCATTTCCACCAGGAACAATTTTACGATTACTAGCAATTAAAAACAAAATGTTGTATAGAAATAAATTTAAACCACTTATCATCATATAGAACAAAGGGGCAAAAAAAGTAGCTGCTGCAATGATAACAACAGAGAGGCTAGCAAAATACATTTCATAACCTATTTCAGAAGATTTTCCCAGAAACATAATAAATGTCTGGACAATGCCAAAAACCAATAGGTTGGCTAAGGACAAATGCTCCCTGCTAACACCAGCGGCGATCTCGTTACGCATACACAAAACAGCAGTAATTACAGCAAGAAGTAGCGATAAAAGACGGGCAAAACGAATGCGAGCAAAGCTGTCAGAAAAAGCAATCGAATCGATGATTCCATATGCTACTGCAAAAATTAAAACAGATATCGCTAAAAAAAACAGCCTCTGCGAAGATTCTCCCGCTGTCTCTTGGCGGAATTTGTCTTCAAAACTTTTCTCAAACTTCAAATTCTCAGCCTGACCGATTAACTTCTCTGTGGGAAACATACCTATCCTTTTACTCTACCAGAGGAAAGCTGATAGTAAATACTACCTCACTCTCACTTGTTTCATTGACATTGTTCTGTATAGTGTGTACCAATATACTGGCATTGTGCAATTCAACTATTTTTTTCACAACTGTTAGCCCCAAACCATAACCAAATTCTTCATCTTTATATCGGTCATCCACAGAGACAGATAGACGAAAAAAAGGTTCAAATACCATCCGTTCGTCTTTTTCATAAATTCCAGACATCCCTTCCTTATTGGAACGTGCTGGGTTGAGCACCTTTACTTCTAGATGCTCATTGTTGATAAAAAACAGTACAATAATAACGTCTTTTGCTAGAGAATATTTCATGGCATTGGTGACAAGTTCTTTCAAAACGCTTTTTATCGAATCGCGATCCATGATAATTTTCTGTCCGCGAGTTGTTTCTGGTAGGCGACCCAAGAATAGTTGTTGTGATTTGATAGCAGCCATGCTACGCAATTCTTTATTGCATTCACTCAATATCATGGAGAATTCAGAAATATCACCTACTTCGGTGAATGCTTCTGTTCGGGTGAGGATTTTTTGGGATTCAGCGATCGTTTTGACCATTTTATTGGCAAGGACAAAGTTATCTTGGATCAATTGGTATAGATTTTTGGTGATTTCGTAGGAGTTTTTCTTGGTATTGAATTTCGCTTTAGAAAAAAACATGTTCAAAGTACTAAAAAGCATCGCAAATGCACTATCTTCAAATAAATTCTTATTCATCTGGCGGATCATAGTGCCAGTTAAAGATTCGACCTGGTTAGACTGTAGTTCGCGCCGCCAGTCAAAAATCTCCATCATACGGGTATAAAATGCCTTCTCACTCTCGTTGAAACTGGCTATTTTTTGGTTGTATTCGTAGCGAGCAGCAGCTGCGTCTAGGGAGCTTTTTACAATTGCTTTTTCTAATGGTTTGAGAATATAATCAAACGCTGCATACTTACCCAAAAGGGCAATGATGCGTTCTGGATCAGAATCATCTGACATTACAAGACACACAACTCCAAACAAACGATTGCTGCGCTCTACAAAATCTTGTGTGTTCATACCCTCCAGATCTGCATCTACAATTACTACTTGGTACAGCCTGTCTTGGAGCATTTGTAAAGCCGATTCTCCATCATTCGCGATGTCAAATTCGTATTCTAACTCTTGCAGTACCTTTTTCGTATGCTCTAAATCTACAGGCTCTTTGTCTACAATCAATACTTTAGGTAACATTTTCTTCTGCTATGACTATACTATAGGATAACATAACATTTCCACTCATTTTTAAAGGATTACTTGTTAAGAATGTATTTACCTAATGGAAATAGACAAATCGGTAATCTTCCATGCCTCTACTACGCGAGAAGCCTGATAAACTTAGCCCAGAATCCTTTGTGATTTTTCTCCAGGTAAATTTTGTGAAATTCTCTGTAACTCTGTGAACAGCTTTGTCGCTTGGATACGATAATTCTTAGGAAATTGTTCAATCCGGGCATTTTGCTTCAAACCCAGCCCATCGCACAAAGAATTCCATTTTTTTGTAGTTTCTTCTAAACGGTAGCTCCAATAATCACTCTCATCCTGCATAATACATATTACTCCTTTCGTAACCTATTCTGTCTCTTTGCAAAAAAATAGACTTTATTACTAATTATCCCCTTCCCACTTCTTCCTTCTTTGAAAAGGTGGTATAATTACTCCAAAATAGCAAATTGGTGTAAATTGTTTTTTTATTTTTCGCAAAAATATGTTTACTGCTGCCATGGATTTAGACACAATTCGCATTACAGAAGTTGGCCCGAGAGATGGACTGCAAAATGAAAAAAAACCTATCTCTAGTGCACAAAAAATAGAATTTATTCGCAAATTATCAAAGTCAGGTTTACAAACGATTGAGACAACATCCTTTGTAAAAGCAGATGCAATCCCGCAATTGGCCGATGCAAAAGAAGTTTCCCTAGGTTTGCCAGTAACCGACAATCATATCGCTCTTGTTCCAAACAGCATCGGCTATAGGGCAGCTTTAGAGGCTGGTTACCACAAAGTTGCAGTGTTTACC
>JBCCIA010000423.1:0-5448 GCA_039028475.1 Spirochaetota bacterium
AAGGAAGCATGACAGCATAAATATCTCGATGAAGTTAAAAAAAGAGCGGAAAAACATTTAGCGGATAGAAAAAATGAAACTTAGTATGAAATACAGAAACTTTTTAATAGTAATATTTCTGCTCTTAAGCACAAAGGTGGCGGCTATGGATTTGCAATTGACAATCACACGTACGGAGCGCTCGAAAGACAGTTATTCAATTATAGAAATGTGGCGTATTACAAATAACGATATCTCTTTGCAAAAGAGTTATTCGGGACGGTTATCTGGTAGAAAGCCTCAATCGCAAAAAAATGCAATCAGCGAAGAGGAAATAAAAACAATTCATACTTTTTTAGAAAACAACAACCTATTGAAAAATGTACTTTCTCCTAAATACAACCAATTCCATGTACCCTATAATGCTACACATGTCACTTTGAAAATTTCTCAGAGTCCAGGTGAATTTTTTTTGTTAGACTTGTATAACCTTACCAAGCAAATCAATAAGAATCCTGATTTTAAAAAGATAAACAGTTTGAAGCGTATCTTAAAACAGTATCTTACCAAGTAATTTCAACATGCAAGATTGGAGACAACAAGCTACTGAGAATCATATCACTATAGTTGAAACAGGCGAGTGCCAATTTTGTAGAGCACCATTACAGGAGGGTGTTTCTGAATGTGTTGCAATTGCCGCAAATATTACCCATAAAATTAACCATGCGGATGGTATAAAGAATAAGACGATTTTTCTTTGTGTAGATGCCCATACCTTACAGCATACTGAAATCCATGGACGTTGGAGTAACCATTTTCATTTATCACGCCTGCAACTTATCTTAAACAGAAAGATACAATGGAATTATGAGCTTTCTCCTCTTTTGAGTAGAACAATTGATGAATACAAAAAAGCGCACCCAGAAGAGAGAATCCTTGCCCCCAAAATCGGACAACGGGGATTGTTAACTGTTTACGATATTCTAAATGCTAAGGAAGAAAGAGAATACATTGAATTGGTGAACCAATGGGCAAAAGCTGTATACGATTCTTATGCGAATGGGCATGGGATCGCAGAAAAAATTGCCTACCTGTTTCAAGGGAAAATCTAAAATTTCTAGGCAGATCTATACTAGTCAATCCAAGAATACGTTTCGTAAGGTGGGTCTATCTCATTTACATGTACATGTCCTTGGTCTTGTAATTTGCAAAGAATAGAATGAATGACAGCAAGAGCAATCACGTAAAAGCCACTTTTTTGTACCTTCTCTCCCATAGATTCCAGAACCATTTGATCGAGGTCATAGCTTTTTTCTTTCAAACGGCGGATTACCCCACGTTCCATGATGGAGAGAGTTTTTTTCAAGAGACGAATTTTGTGGTGAGGTTTTTGGGGTTCCTCTCCGTGAGCGGGGAAAAGTCGCTTGATAGGGATTTGTAACAGACGCTCCAAAGAATTGTGGTATTCTTCCAGGTTTCCATCTAGTTCCGAAAAAATGGCTGAGATGTTTTCCAATACTAGATCTCCTGTGAAATACAAACCTTCGCCAAGGATGTAGGGGGTTAGATGCCAGCTGTTGTGACCAGGGGTGTGTAAGAAACCAACTTCTCGATCGCCAAGGCTGACCACATCACCCTGCACGAGTTCGGTATCCATTTTTAGAATAGGGTCTGCCTTTTTGGTGCGAACCAATGAGTCCATAAATTCGCGGTGATTCCGCCTTTCGAGCTCTACTTTTTCAGTTCGTATCTTTGTATCTTGTATAGCTTTGTAGAGTAGGCGGATGATGGTTCGGTTGAAGGACTCCATATACTCCCCATAGTCTCCTACACCTTGAGCCATACCCTTCATACCGTATAGCCTTGCATTGGAATAGAAGCGGATATTGAGAGCTGCACTGATGTGATCGACGTGGTTGTGGGTATAAAAAATATGTTTGATTTTATGCAGGTTGAGGCCCACAGATTGTAAAGCGGCTTGCAAGAGACCTAAATTTTGCGAAAAACCAGAATCTATAAGAGCTGGTTCTTCTGCTTGGATGATATAAATGTTGTTATCTGCATAAAAAGGTTGTGGCAGAGAGAACTTTAAAATACCATTGCCAATATCTTCTACAATAGGGGTGTTTGCAAACTTGCGAACCTTCATACTGCCATTCTTGGTAACGCCTAGCGTTGCAAAAGGAATTTTTCTATGATTTTGCAATAACACTCCGTACCCTCTCGCGGATACTTGATTTTTTCATAACCCAAATTGAGAAATCCATGTCTAACAAGGAAATATGAAATACTTTTTTATTGTCGCAGCTTTTACAACTACACTTGCCCAAGTAGGTAGTTATCTCATCAACCGCCATATTGCCATTGGAGAAACCGTTGAATTGAACTCTGTTCTGTTCTTAACCCACGTACGAAACCATGGAGGAATTTTTGGAATCATGCAAGGATATGGGTGGATTTTTACTACAATTATAGGTTTTATCTTACTGTATTTAGTCTATTTTATTTACTTACAAAAAAATTTGCGTGTATTAGAGTATATTTGCTTTGGGTTTATTCTAGGGGGAGGGCTGTCTAACTTTTTGGACCGTTTTATCTATGGTTCCGTTATCGACTTTATCAATGTCCAACACATCCCGTACTGGAAATATATTTTTAATACAGCTGATACTTTTATCCATATAGGGGTTTGGCCGATGGTACTTATTAAGTTTTATGATTATAGATTGGAGAAACAGAGCATACAGAGTAGTTAGTCGAGGTAGTGGTTGTCTTTTTGTATTTCTCTTAGGAAATCTCTCCTAGCAAACTTTTCAATTGCTGTTTAAATTCTATGATATACTCGTTCTGCCCCGAAAGTTTCCACATAATGAGACACCCCTCATATATGTTTAAGATTTTTTTTGCTAAAGAGTGAGCGGAATACTTTGTTGTTATTAAATTTTGTTTTTGCAAACTTAGAAAGTAGTTTTTTAATATCTTCTCCCATGTATCGCAAATCTGTTGAAAACTTTCCTGGAAAGGATTCGTTTGTATAGGAAATTGACAGGAAAATAGCGCTACAGGGCATCCATTGTACACTTCATTCTTTGCTTGTGTATGTTCTAGTACCGCTTTGTAAAAATGTTTTACCAACAAGTCGGGCGTGCTACTCTTTCTTAAAATGTTTCGTAACCACCATATGATATCAGCTTGGTACTTTCTCAGAACTTTCTTTGCTAATTGTTCTTTAGACGGATAGTGATCGTAAAAGCTAGCCTTGGCAACCTGTGCTTCTTTGATAATTTGATTGATACCTGTTGCATTATAGCCCTGGTTGTAAAAAAGCCGAATGGCAGTGTATAGAATTCTCTTTTCAGGCTTTTTTCTAATGTGTTGCATTACTTCTCCTTCCTAGAGGCAGCGAATAGGATTACAATTATTTTTTTGCAATACTAAAAAAAATATATACAGACAAGTCTGTCTGTTAATTTATGGATGGACTAGATATGAAACAGTTAGAATTTGTAAGGCGTGGAAAGTTGGAGTGGAAAGAGGTTGCGGAACCTAAAATACAGGGTCCACTAGAAGCTATTGTCAAGCCAACGGTTATGGGTAGGTGTGACCTGGATTATTATATTCTGCTGGGTATTACCCCCTTTCAACCTCCGTTTGTACCGGGACATGAATTTGCGGGAGAGATTGTCGAAGTAGGTGAGGGAGTCAAAAATTTACACAAAGGGCAGAAGGTTATCGTTCCTTTTCATATTTCTTGTGGCCATTGTGGCAAGTGTGAGAAAGAAATTTACTCTTTTTGTGAGACTGTTACATATCCCTCTTCCTTCGGTCTTGGAAGTCATGCTGGAAACTTTGGCGGTGGTTTGTCCGATCTAGTACGGGTTCCCTTTGCAGAAAGCATGCTCTATCCTGTTCCAGAAGGAGTCGACCTATTGGACGTTTTTGCTGCCGCAGATAACCTTTCCGACGGTTGGAGAGCCGTTGGTCCTTATCTAGAGGAAAATCCTCAGCAGGATGTTCTTATTTTAAGCAATAGCTGTCTTGGCTTGTATGCTGCTATGATTGCAAAGGCAATGGGGGCTGAAAAAGTAGACTATATAGATACCAATAGGCAAAGATTGGAGATTGCAGAATCCCTGGGAGTTACTGCTATCGAATCAGAGTATAAGGAATCTTTTGGCAAATATATGTTGACCGTAGATGCCAGTGCGAGTGAAAAAGGAATTCGTTCCGCTCTTCGCTCTACAGAACCTGGAGGGACATGCACAAGTACAGGGATTTACTTTTCTAATGAAATCAAATTCCCACTCTGGGATATGTACAATAATGATATTACCTTTAAAACAGGAGTAGCCCATTCTGGAAAATATATCCCTAAGGTTATGGATTTGCTACAAACAAAAAAAATCGAACCTCAGAAAGTGATTACCAAAAAGGTACCTTGGGAAGACGCAAAAGAGGGCTATAAGGAAAAGACAACAAAGCTCGTAGTAATTCGATAAAGGATGGAAAAAAATGGTAACTATTGAAGTGAATGAAGAATACAGTATGTCTAAAGAGGCTGTTTGGGAAAAAATTACCGATCATGCCAGTTATAAGAGCTATGCTGCTTTGCAGGACTCTTTATTAGTCAAAGAAGGGGAAAGTGAGAAGAATGGTTTGAAAGCAGTTCGTAAAATTGTTCCTAACGATAAGATGTATTTTTTAGAGGAAATTACTGCTTTTGATAAATATGCTAGATTTGAATATTTTATTTTTGAAACCAGTGCTCCTATCAAGCACCACGGTGGAGTTGTTCGCTTGGAAGAAACAGAATCTGGCTGCAAAATAAATTGGGTTTCGAAATTTGATATGGCAGAGGGGACTCGGCCAGCTATGGAAAGAGCGATTAAGTCCTCCTCTACAAAAATGTTCCAAGAGATATTGGTGGGAGTTAAAAAGACTTTGTAGATTGCTTAGAGAATATAAGGGAAAGTGTCTTTTGGTTAAGTAAGTTTACTTTTTTCCCAATTTTTATTTTAAAATTGGGAAAAAGAGATTTAGAAATTTCTTGAAAATATATATTGTTATAAGTAGCTAAAGATTTATTCTTTAGGTATCATATACATGTCTATTTCTTCTGAACTACTAGATGAATAATCAAGAACTGCTGTGTTTCGAGGTTCTTTCGCTTTATAGTCGTCGTGGTAAACATTAACAGTATAATCACCTTCAGGAAGATTTTTTAGTTCGTATCTTCCTGTGGACTCAGCTGATATAGTGGTGTAATGTTCCCCATTACTTTTTTTCGTAAATACTACTTTTGCACCTGGAATATAGATTGACTCTGAATCTGATTTTTTCCATATTACATCACCCGAAACATCAACATTGCATGCCTGGATAAGTCCAGGAATAATAATCAGTAATAACATCCGAGACTTATAGGTTTGGAACATTTTTCTTAGATTGATAGTTAACATAGTAACTTTC
>JBCCIA010000424.1:0-5447 GCA_039028475.1 Spirochaetota bacterium
AGAGGATTTTTGTAAAACTTTATTGGACAGAAGCAACACTCTTTTAGAAAATTATATACAATTGTGGAAATAAAATCTTATAAAAATCTAAGAGCTTTATTACTTTTTGCTATTGTCCTTATCCTATTACTTCTCTCTCCTATATGCAACCGAGCACTCCGTGCCAACCCCTGGCAAAATCTTCCAGGTGCCTTTCAAAATACAATTGATTGTAGAAACTATGGAAAAATATATCCTAAAGATTCGAATGTCCTTAGAGATAGGTTTGGTTTTGCCATGACACAAAACTATGCTACTAACAAAGATACACGCAATAAATATCTGCAATTGAACCTATTCTATGGTACAATGAAAAACCTAAACGGTCTGAATTTGGGCTTATTCCTTTCGGCACATACGAAACTGGATTACCGAGATTGCAACGGCCAAATGAAACAAAGTTTGCCAACAACAAGAGGCATAAGTATCAATGGAATTGGCAGCGAGCATGGTAATTTTACCGGCATTGCCTTCGCCAGTTTTGTAAATGAAATGGAAGGAGAGTACAAAGGGATATCTATAACAGGTTTCATGAATCAAATTCAGGGGGATTATGCAGGAATATCTTTCACCGGTTTAATAAATGAAATAAGAGGAGAGTCTATAGGAATACCCATCAGCTTTTTTGCAAATGAAATGAGAGGAAATTCTACAGCAATATCTCTAGCTGGTTTCGTAAATCGAATAAGAGGAAATTATACAGGAATATCTTTCTCTAGTTTGATAAATTATACAAATAAGAATTTTAATGGAATTAGTTTAGCATTTATAACGTTAACAAAGAAAAAATTTCGTGGAATCAATGCAAGTGGGATTTCCGAAATGAAAGAAATGCAAGCAGCCTCTCTATCTGCTGTTCATATAATCCGTGGAAAAAATAAAGGGCTAGTGGTAGGAGCATTCAATAGTGTAAAAAACAACCAATTCTTCCAAGCTGGAGTCTGGAACAGTACAAAGAAAAATAAATTCCTCCAATTGGGACTAGTCAATACAACGAAAAAAAATTCTGGCCTTGCTATAGGTCTCATCAATTATACAAATAAAAATGCAGGAATACAACTTGGAATTCTCAATATTGCACCCAATAGCTGGTTGCCAATATTTCCCATCATAAACTTCTCCCGATGAAACAAATTGTAGTATTTACACTTTTCTTCTTCCACATATCCCTCCTGGCCGAAAGAGGAACGGTTCGCATCAAACAATCCGTCTTAAAAAATGTTCACTTCGAACAGCACGGCAAAAAAATTTATATCTATAAAGATGCATGGTCCAAACCAATCATTGTAGATAAGAGTATGGTAGAAACCAGCTCTGTGCAAAAGGACAACGTCAAGTACCATGCTATATCGTCTAGCACAGAAGCAAGAAACAGGATCATTGCAATTCTCGAAACAGGTGACACATCTCAAAAAGCACAGAATCAATTTGATGAGGCAGTAGAGTATTTACAACAAAAGCAATCGAACCTAGATTTTGAACTAGTTGTAGATGGCATACAGATGAATGTGCTATTCTACTCGATTTATTCAGGGCAAACTGAATATACCTTAAAAATCCTACGTTCTGGCTTAAAGGCAGGTATAAACGAACAGGCCGTGTATGACAAAAGAGGGATCTACTATCGTATCTCTCCTGTGTCTTATGCAATTATAAAAGGACAGGTACTCGTTTTACAAGAAATGAAAAAGCACGCAGAGACGAACTGGAATTGTCAAGATCAATACCGTAGAAACTCAAAATACCATGTAACAGGCATTACACCACTCTTTACCGCCATCAACGAAAATAAACCACAAATTGCAAAATTCCTCATAGAGATTCCAGGTATCTATCATAATAGAAAAACCATTTATAAAAACAAAAACAAAACTGTGATGACTCCCATCCTGTTGGCTATCAAGAAAGGACAAAAAAAAATCGCTCAACTTTTGTACGAAAAAATTAAAGCTAAATTAGAAGACGGGGAACAAATCAGGATTCAAACATATTCTCAAGAATACCGTCAAACAAGGTGAAAAGGTACCCTCTTCAACCCATACTGATAGAACAAGAAAAAATATGCAACAAAACCTTCTCCGCACTTGTATTTCTAAAATTATGCCACCAAGCCAAGTAGGTATTCCGTTCCCCTGTTAAAATTTATCGCTTCATAGATGTGTTCAGGTAGTATATCTGGTTCACCAGCCAAATCAGCGATAGTACGAGAGATACGTTTGATCTTGTACAGCCTACGTATGCTATAGGATGGATTATTTTTCAGTGCATTCCAAGCCTGTTGTGCCTTTGTATGCAGGCGAAAACCAGTCTCTACGATTTCTCCCTTCGCCATACCATTAAAAGCGTAGGGCTCCCCTTGAAAACGCTGATTCTGCATTTCTTTCGCTCGCACAACGCGCTGGTATATTTCATACAAATTTACTCTGACTTGCTTGTTTTTTGCCAAATCTTGCAAGGAAACTTCTACCTGTAAGTCGATCCGATCGAGAAAAGGGCCAGAAAAACGGTTCAAATAACGGCGCACCTTTTGCATAGAACAAGTACATTCCCTAATCGAACTACCATAATAGCCACAGGGACAGGGATTGGTAGCCGCCAACAGCAAAAAATCTGCTGGATAGGTATAGTGGCCTGTGACCCGGCTGATAGTGATTTTTCCTTCTTCCAAAGGTTCTCGTAGTGCTTGGATTACGCCTGGGTTGAATTCGCCAAGCTCGTCTAAAAAGAGAATGCCTTGGTGAGCAAGTGTGACCTCTCCCATACGAATGTCACGACCACCACCGACCAGCGATATATCAGAGGCAGTGTGGTGGGGGCTACGAAATGGTCTTTGCACCTGCTGGGCATCTTCTTCTGCGAGATACCCAGAGGCAGAACGAATTCTTAGCAATCCAATGTACTCGTCTTCGGTTAGAGGTGGTTGCAAACTCGCTGCTAAACGAGCCAACATGGTTTTTCCGACACCAGGGTTGCCAAACAAGAGAAAATGGTGCTTACCCGTAACCGATATTGTCAAAGCTCGTAGTGCAACAAGTTGTTCTTCATACAGTTCAATGCTATCGGGAATTTCTTTTTTTTCTTCGATGGAAACCTTCACTTGGATAGGTCTTGTCTCTTCTTTAAGAACACCCTCCAACTCTTCCAAACGAGCAATCGGATAGATCTGCAAACCAGAAATTAACGAAGACTCTAAATGATTCTCTTGCGGAACAACCACTGAACGGTAACCGGCGTCTTTCATCGATAAAAGAATATTCACCAATCCACGCATAGGTTTGACACTTCCGTCTAGACCTAACTCTCCTACGCAGACTATGTCTTGCATAGCGTCGCTACAATCGATTTGGTAGCTGTTTTTTAGAATCCCAGCAGCAATGGCTAGGTCAATCCAGCTACCATCTTTGCGGATACCAGCTGGAGATAGATTTACGATGATGCTTTGTAAGGGGAACTCATACCCGCTACTTTCTAAAGCGGCACGCACTCTGTCTGTAGATTCTTTGATAGAAGTCGCTGCCAATCCTACAATGCTAAAACGGGGAATACCCCGCTTCATCGTTACTTCAACCTTGATAATTTTGCTATGCAACCCTTCTAAGTTTGCACTATATACATGATCAACTTTCACTGTTTCCCCCTACTATACCAAGTAAAAAAAAAGGACAAAAGAACTCTTTTTTTACAAAAAAAGAGAAAAAAATAACTATCTTCTAGTACGTGTAAAAACGGTTGCCATAGATTCCTATTGTTTTTATCACAAACTATAAGAGCCTGTCCTCAAACAAAACTACAGACTCTTGCAGCTTGCCTTTTACATGAGAATAGACAGGTTTTAGGACACGCTGTAAATATTTTTAAAACCAACTCGGAGAGAAAATGAGTATTCTAGAAAAATTGAACTGGCGCTATGCTGTCAAAGAATTCGATGCAGAGAAAAAGCTATCAGAAGAGCAAGTAAATACCCTGGTAGAATCTTTTAACCTTACCGCAACCTCTTTTGGCATCCAAGCCCTAAGACTTGTTCAGGTAGAAGATACTGGCCTACGTGAAAAAGTCAAAGAACAGGCTTGGGGGCAGTCGCAAATCACTGATGCTTCGCAACTTTTTATCTTATGCAGTGATAGCAAAGTAGACGATGCAAGCGTGGATGCTTTTGCAAACAGAATGGTAGAAACCCGCAAGGTTCCCTTGGATGCTATCCAGGAATACGTCAATACCATGAAAGGTATGATTGGTAAAATGGACGATGACAGAAAAGCCAATTGGATGGCACGCCAAGTTTACATAGCTTTAGGAACCATGCTTACTGCCGCAGCCGTAGAAGGCATCGATGCCTGTCCGATGGAAGGTTTCAATCCCCAAGGAGTGGACGAGGTTTTGGGTTTAAAGGAAAAAGGTTTAGCTCCTGTTGTTATCTGTACCGTGGGCTTCCGTGCGGTTGATGATAGCTACCAAAATATGGCGAAAGTTCGTAAATCTAAAGAGGAAATTTTGTTGAAATTGTAGAAATTCTATATGCTGTTCTCCTCGTGAGAACTCTAAAGTATGGCAAAAGCACAGTGTTCCGCTGTGCTTTTTTTACAAATACTTTCTTTATTTAGGTATCTATTTCTTCAGTACATGTGAGGTTTTGTATGGATGTAGTGATGGATATGTTTGTAAATGTATTGAGCTGGATGTTTTTTAGCTTCGGGTTATATAGTGATAGCGGACATGCCCATGCAGCGGGAATCGATGCTATTTTGCTCATAGTTCATTTGGTTATAGGTATTCCTGTTGCTATATTTTCTTTGACTCGCATCAAGAAAAAGATAAGTCCTTCGTTACGGCTTCTTTATATTTTGCTGACTTTGATGATTGTTCCGAGAATGGCAATGATTTTTGGTCTTTTCTTTGTATTTGCACCGCTTCCTAATGATATACTGATTGCGTTATTTGGATTGTACCCCTTGAGTTTCTTTCTCACAGGTCTATTTTTAAACTCTATTTTTGGTAGAGAACGTCGCGAACAAGTATCTTGATTATTTTAGTTTCTGTCGTCTTGGTATGCTGAATTAGTCTTGGATCTTGAGATAGAGTTTTCCTCCAGCTACTAATGGACCGGCAAGATTTCCCCATCTCAAAACCAGTGTAACCCCTATTCTAACTGGGCACGTAAAAACTTGAGCTGTTTGTGTGCTAGCTTATAATAGCGGCGGCAGCGTTTTCTGCGGTAGATCTTTCTCTTGTTGTACAGGCGGTCGATGAGAATTTCGAGCCGGTCGAGCAGTGCTTTGTAGTCAGTTGGTTCCATAGATTTCATGGACGTGGCTCTCCGCTGGAACCGACCAAAATACAGTTTGTAATTCATGTAGGTTGCTTTTCAGTGGAATTGTTAAAGACACTAAAAGGAGAACCACGCATGAAAC
>JBCCIA010000425.1:0-5393 GCA_039028475.1 Spirochaetota bacterium
AACTTTAAAAAAATAATGGATAATTTTTTTTTTTGGGAAACGGAAATGAAGTCACTCATTGGTATTGCCTTAGAATTGAGGTTAATTGAGAAATATCCATATGTCAATACTAAATTAACTGCTCGGGAAACTTCTTATCATACCCAGCAGCAAAACTGAATGATTTAACAGCAAATAGCTCCTTTCTTGTAATTACAACAAGCTACTTTGAGAGTATATTCTGAGAAAAAAAAACTTGCCCTCCTAACCCCTCTATTTATATTTTTTCTATTTTATGAAATCAAAGGACATTTATACGACTACATCTTCCAAATCTGTGCTTCTAAGACTCATCTTAAGAAAGGGCCTTTCTAGGGAAGAGGTTGGTACGTTTATAGGAGTGGCAAATTTAGCTGAAAACCTAAACGAACCTTTAAAATTAGGAGCCTATATCCGACTTTTTCAATTAGCGGTGGATATTACTGGCAGACCTGGATTAGCTCTAGAACTGAACGATCATTACAATGAAGAAGAAATGCACTATGTTGCTCGTCTTATAAAGTACTCTCCTGATCTGCTTACCTCTTTATTGGATTGGTCTCGTTACCTTCGTTTGATTTGTCCCTCACTTCGGCTTGAATTACGTATCAAAGGTTCCTTCTATCATGTTTCCTTCCATAATCTAGCATCTGATCACCAAAGTCATTATATCACTGAATACTATTGTGCATCGGGAATCCAACGGGTAAAAAAATGGTACAATAAAGAATTGATACCTACAGAATTGTATCTGACCCATCCTGATCCAGGATATTCTGAAAGCTACAGAAAAATATTCAAAGTTCGACCTATGTTTGAACAAGAAGAGAACTTAATGGTCTTTCATAGGAAAGATATAGAAAACCCCTTAAATACATACAATGAGTATATGCGTAAACATTTAAACTCCTATACTGAAATGATGGCCAAAAAAGTAGCGGAATCAAACACAATTAAAGGCCAAGTCAATGCAGTACTTATTCAACTATTACCCCGCGGACTCACTGATAAAGGAGAGGTGGCTGCCAAGTTAGGTATAGGAGAACGCACACTTTTACGCAAGCTCAAACAAGAGGGTTATACCTTTCGAGAAGTTTTAGACAATACACGTAAAGCTCTTGCTAAGGGCTATCTAAAACAAGACTATAATGTGACAGAAATAGCCTATCTACTTGGTTTTTCCGAAAATAGTTCTTTTACCTCCGCCTTCAAAGGCTGGTTTGGTAAAAGCCCTAGTAAAGTACGTAGCGATTTAAACAAATAAGAAAATATGGTGAAGGTTTTTTTCCTCATCTACTACTTTTAGATATTAGCATACTTACAAACTACAACTCCCTGCAAAAAGGTAATCGTTGAGTTCTACCCTGATTAAAAAAATAGAGGTTTGTTTCTATTTTCGGAATGGGTAAAACTGTCATATTGTCCAACCGGATTCCACAATTCGTAGCAATTTTATTCAGAAGCTAACTCGAGTCTTCTTTTTGGTTATTGGCATGAGTCATAGCTGCTCTGCTCAATGATTACAGAAAACACAATACAAAATCCTAAACTTATTATAATGTCACGAATTCTCAAATTTTTGTCACGAATGCTCATTGTCATTTTTATATAACTATAATATAATCAATGCTATAACAATTCACTTAAAATTGAGACTAAAAATGAAAAATGTAAACAATGCACTTTTATTAGCTATCTTATCTCTACTCGTAAACTGCACAAATATATTCCCTTTTCAACGAACAAAAATAGATGAATCTAGTCTCTGGGATCAAACACTTTTTCTTTTAGTATCCATCCCGAGTAACCCACAAAGTCGAAGTTTTGAGCAATATACCCCTGATCAAGCAAACTGGGATACCTTCTATACTAAAACAACAGGCTCTCACGAACCTAATAGTGTAAGTTGGTTGAGTGCAGAAGACTGGGCTAAATACCAATGGGATGGAACAGTCTACAATCCTTCTAAAATGACTAGAAAGGAATTTGTGGAAGCTATCTGCCCACATGTAGACGGGGTAAGAGGTATACACGAGTTATTCTACAGAGTTAAACCTTTTGCAAACGTCAATCATCCCACCCGGGCAGAGGTGGATGAATGGCATAGAGTAGTGATCAACCATATTAGGGCACTTATTGGTTACACCAGCGAAGAATACCAAATCCAAAAAAACCACTGTATGTTTGCCCGTGCACTCTGGGGACAGGAGCGAAAGTTTACCACGAAATGGGATGCAAAATATCCCGGAAAGCATGGTTCCGCTTACGGTCCCTGCCAGGGTTCCGACAACAGCCACTGCGGTGCAACTTTTATTCCCGACCCAGAAGATCAAGTTGCATACCTACCGGAAGGACACGCCAGTTGTGTAAGACAGCAAGGTTCTGAAGGCATTTTCGGTGGACCCAAATCCCACCACAATTGGTCCATCAAATGGTCACGCGGTCTTTGCAATACTCTACATGCGGAAGGTTTTTGGGGGGGACACGTTGGTCCTTGGTTTCATCGAAAAGAATTTGGTTTTAGTTTTTGGGATAGCGAACCTGGTAATAACAACAGTCATACCGCCTTACGTGCTAAATGGACTGGTACTAGATTACCAAATCTCTATTGCAATCCATCTGATTCGGACTGTGATCCCAATAATACTGGGCCGAATAGTAATCAATGAAACTTGAGGTAGATTATTTTGAGAGTATTTTTTTATAAACATTTGTACATTAAGATATTTACGACTAATGATAGGAGCTGTATTATGATTCCCCAGATCTACATTCTTAGAAAAACTTTTTTACTAGTAGTATGGTTACTTTTTTCTTTCTTTTTCTTACATTGTGGAAAAATTCCAAAAAATAGACTTCTGGGATTGCTTACATTGACCAACCTTCCTGAGAACAACTCATTGATAAGTAATAGCGAAACTGGAGATACAGCACCACCTGTAACAGGAATTTTAACTAGCTCTTCTAATACCTCATCGACTGTAGTTTTAAACTGGACGGCTGCAACAGATGATATTTCTACTCCAAACAACCTTTCTTACAAGCTGGTTTACTCAACTTCTGACAATATAGCCAGCCTCGCTGACGCAACTACAAATGGAATAGTAGCAATGAGCTATACTCTAAATACCAATAGCTATACAGTCATATCCCTTCTACCAGCAACAACATATTATTTTAATGTTTTGGTCAAAGATGAAGCAGGAAAGGAGGCGATTTATAGTTCTATATCCGCCACAACCTCTAATGAGTCATCGGCAAGCAATAGCGAAATTGAAGATACAACACCACCGAGTCCGGGAATTTTATCTAGCTCTTCTAGTACTTCTACGACTGTAGTTTTAAACTGGACAGCTGCCACAGATAATATTTCCGCTCCAAATAAGCTTTCTTACAAGTTAGTTTACTCAACTTCTGACAATATAGCCAGCCTCGCTGATGCAAGCACAAATGGAATAGTAGCAATGAACTATACTGTAAACACCAATAGCTATACAGTCACATCTCTTCTACAAACAACGACATATTATTTCAATATTTTGGTTAAAGATGAAGCAGGAAAGGAGGCAATTTATAGTTCTATATCCGCCACAACTCCTACTATTTCACTTATGGCTTCTTTGGGCACTGGCTTTGTTAGTGCCAGTAATGGTGGTTTCCACCAACCATATAGAATTGCATTTGATAGCAAAGGTTTTTTCTACATAACTGATATGCTCAATCATAGGGTACAAAAATTCGATAGTAACGGGAATTTCATCTTGCAGTGGGGTTCCGAAGGCACAGAAAACGGACAGTTTGGTCACCCCAGCGGTATTGCCATAGATAGCAACGACGATATTTATGTTTTATGTGCAACAAACGGTAGAATCCAGAAATTTGATAGCGGTGGCAATTTTCTACTAAAATGGGGAACATATGGCAAAGGAAACAGCCAGTTCTCTGTTCCCTTTGGTATTACGATAGACAATCTTGACAATATATATGTTGCGGAAGTAAGTAACCATAGAGTTCAAAAATTTGACAGTAACGGAAACTATCTATTAAAATGGGGCTCCCATGGCACTGCAAATGGACAGTTTAACCAACCACATGGATTATTTGCCGATAGTAGCAATAATATATATGTTACAGATCTCAAAAATCATAGAATCCAGAAGTTTGATAGCAATGGAAACTATATACTCCAATGGGGTTCCTTAGGTTCAAAGTCTGGAAAGTTTAACCAACCTGAGGGAATCCTTTCTAACAACAATAAACTCTATATTACAGACCGAAGGAATCATAGAGTTCAGGTATTTAGTACTTCCGGTCTTTTTCTTTACGAATGGGGAGGCTATGGAAAAGGTAATCTCCAATTCAATCTGCCAAGCGGTATGGCGATCAGGCCTGATGGAAAAATATATGTGGTAGATAGAGGTAACAATAGAGTGCGGATTTTTCAATAAAAAGCAACCTCTGATAGCCGACACAACTACGATTAGCCCAAAGCATCCTCTAATGTTGTAAAAATCTGAAGAAAGTTGGTTAATTTCATTAAGTCCAACATGTTTGCGACTTCCATAGATGGATTGATTATACGAACATAACCCTGCATCTTTTTGAGTTTGGCATGTGTAGTTAAAAATGCCCCCATACCAGAAGAATCCATATAAGCAACCTTCTGCATTTCTAATAAAATCTTAATTCTACCTTCTTCAATTAGATTGTTCAATATAGTTTTAATCGATTGAGAGTAGTACAAGCTCAATTCCCCCTTCAAATCCAAAAAAATAGCATCTTTTGATAATCTATCCAAGTCGTGGACGCGAACTTGCATACTAAATTCATCACTATAAAAATTAAAATTGTTTCCCGAAAAATCCATATCTACCTCTCTTTATTTTCTATCATGCTCTTAAAAATGATGCATATACTTAACTTCAACTTCTTTTGAGTATACAAATGTATTTGGTTTTACCATAACAGAAGACTGTTTTTGCAAAATAGAAATCCCATCTTTTTTTTCTCTTTTAGGCTTATTATAAATCACATCATAAAAATGAAAAGCAAATACTGCAACCAGAGCAGCTCCAGCAAGATTTCTGCGATTTATATGCAACTGCACCGAAGTACTCGGCAAAGTATTCTCAAGTATGATAAAACTATCACCAACGGGAACAAAATTCTGGTTCTCTTTGGCTGCCTTTCTCGCAGCGTTATGTTCGACAGGAATAGCTACGGCAAGTAGAGATGTGGCTGCCATCAAAGATACACCTTTAACCTTGAGAAGCCATTTCTGATGGCCGAGAAAACTGCGATTAACCGAAAGCATCCTCTAATGTTGTAAAAATCTGAAGAAAGTTGGTTAATTTCATTAAGTCCAACATGTTTGC
>JBCCIA010000426.1:0-5381 GCA_039028475.1 Spirochaetota bacterium
CCAATTGTGCAACTATGTGGGGAGTAAAAAACTTGGTTCTCACCCACCACGAACCGGATTATAATGACAAAAAAGTGTTTTCTATTGTGGAAGAAGCCCAAGAGCATAAGGTACACCTAGGGGGGCAAGACTTAAATATTATTCTAGCGCGTGAAGGTCTTGAAATCAATCTATGAGCCAAAAACTTTTTCGTTTTCTAGCCATTTTCATTTTTACCACTTCCCTGTTAGGCGGCATATTCTTCGGCTATATTCTTTCTGAGGTAAACTCAGGCAAAGAGCTTCACAAATTAGCTACCTACCTACCTACAACACCCACAAGACTGTATGATATCAATGGGATCGTTTTTTCAGAGCTGTACCGCCACAGACAGGAACTTGTAAAATTCCAAGATATCCCCCCACATGTAATCAATGCATTCATCGCAACAGAAGACACCAACTTCTATAACCACGTCGGTGTTGACTTTATGGCAATTATCCGTGCTGCTATCACAAATATCAAGGCAGGTAGGATCGTACAGGGTGGTTCTACGCTTACCCAGCAGCTATCCAAAGCAATTCTCAAAAATACCAAAAAGAACTTTGCTCGTAAGTTCATTGAAGCCTTGCTTGCGCTGCAGATAGAGCAAGAGTATTCTAAAGAAGAAATCTTAGAGATCTACTTCAATATGATCTACTTAGGACATGGGACTACTGGTCTATCCTCTGCTACGAATGTATATTTTTCTAAAGATGTAAAAGACCTAACAATTGCCGAAGGAGCTCTTCTGGCTCGTCTACCCAAGGCACCTGTCAAGTATTCTCCCTATAAAAATCCCAAACAAGCCAAACAAGCTCATTTGCTAATTCTCAACCTAATGGCTAGAAGTGGGTATTTGAACAAAAAAAATGTGCAAAAAATCCATGACGACTTTTGGAATGAATACTGGCCCATTGTCATTACCCAATCTCCTTCTCGCTCTACTTGGGGCACACGTCTGGACAGAGCACCCTATTTCACCGAAGAAATCCGTAAGCAATTGCTACGCAAATTTGACGAAGAATACGTATACACAGGTGGTCTCAAGGTCTATACAACCCTAGACATTCACAAACAAGAAATTGCCCAAGAGGAGTTGCGTAAAGCGCTTCTAGCGCAAGACGAGCTATCACGAGGAGCCTCACAATCCTACTCTGGTGGTGTCGACCGTAGCCTAATTGGCATTTACAACCGCATGGGGAGTTTGTTTTCTTTACGTGTTCCCTTTGTCAATCGCTTCGATCTAAAAGCCAACTACCGCATTGCTTTGGAAAAAGACTTGATCGACGCAATGGAGATTCTAGGCATCCAATCTCCCGTGGAAAATCCGACAGCTGCTTTTGAAGAGTTTCGCAAAAGCACAGCAGTTTTCTCAAAAAACCTACATGTAGAAGGTGCAGTCATTTCCATAGATCACAAAACTGGTTACATACAAACCATGGTAGGTGGCTCCAAGTTCACTCCTAAAAACCAATTCAACCGAGCCACAATGGCAAGACGGCAAACAGGTTCTTCTTTCAAACCTTTTGTCTATGGGGCGGCTATCCGGGAAAGAGCTGTTGCTACAGGCACTGGTATTATGGACGCTCCTTTGATGACACTCGCAGATGACGGACAGGGCTGGGCCCCTGAAGATTCCACAGGTGACTTCCAAGGGATGGTTCCACTTAAAAAAGCCCTAGCTCTTTCCATGAATATTGTCTCTGTTCAACTTTATTTCCGTACCGGTGCAGATGCCATTATCGACTTTGCTTCTACTGTTTTAGGTGTATCCAAAAACCGCTTTCCCCCCAATCCCAGTCTCGCCTTAGGAGTTGCCGAACTCAGCCCCTATGAAATGGCCAAAGGCTACTCTGTCTATGCCAACAAAGGTAGAGAAGTCATTCCCTTCTCACTCCGTTTTGTGGTTGATCAAACTGGCGAAATTGTCTACAATAAAGAAGCGGAAATACAGAGAGAAGTCGAAGAAAAGACCAAAGATGGAAGTATTCAGCTCATCACCGAAGGAAATGCCTATATCATGAAGCAATTGCTACGCCATGTTGCCACAAACGGTACTCCAGCAGCGGGCTTACGTCGCCCGGATCTCGGCAACTATTTCGGGGACTCCGCAGGAAAAACAGGTTCTACAACTGCTTGGACCAATGCATGGTACTGTGGTTTTGACTCTAAATTGACCACAGTAGTGTGGATGGGTTACGATAAAAACTCTATCTCTTTGGGAAGACACCAATACGCAGCAGCCCTTGCAACACCAATATGGGGAAGGATTCATAAAAGGTTTTATGGTGGAGAATACCCCAAATTTGCGAAAGAATCTGTTCCCAAAGATGTTAGGCTTAGTGGTACTTGTGCTATCAATGGCCTGTCTCCTAAGAAAGGTGTCTGTCCCACCACCGGGTCCATGTATCTGGAACCGATTGAAACAGCTGGTGGTATTCGTAGAAGTGCTCCTTTCCTCAGACGTTGTGATGGAGAAAGGGATCACTTTAAGTCTGTCGATTTCAAAGACTTTCTCAAAAAAGAGTATGATATTTCGAAAGCAGAGCTAAAAAAGCAAGACTAAAACCAGATGTTCCAATTTGCAGATTTCCACAAAAAGCTGGCTTGGGCATTGATTCTCTTCTCCAGCATAACTATAGTTGTAATTCACAACATGCGAGGCGGATATTTGCAAAAATTTCGCCCATCCACCCATAACTCGGTAATCCCCTACCAAGAAGAATTGCTTCTCAATTTTGATAGGTCCCAAACTCCCCTAGAAAGTCTATCAGACAAAAAGTCACTATTGCAAAAGTTTTCCATAGCATACAAAGACACCACTTATGCCAATTTGCTCATTTCGCAAAAAGATGCTTTCGTTTACTTGATCTGGGAATGGCAAAAAGAGGACCTAGAAGACCATTTTACAGACGCTTCCCTATCTTTTAATAACGACCCACTGCCAACACTTAGGATGGAGAGAAAACAAGAAGGGATATTTTTAGGTTCCTTGTTCAGCAAACCAGAGCCTGGAGTTCGTTTTGTCCTTACTAAAATAGCAGAAGAAACATGGAAAACTTATACAAAAGGAAAATTCTTTGTTTACAGAGAATTTGATGGGCATATACTTTGGGTATCCAAGGAAGTAGAGTTATCACAAGATCCATAAAACATATACTCATATTCATAGTACTATCTTTGTTCTTTTTAGCGCCAACATGGAACGATGGAGTCGTAGTCAGCCTACGTGGGGAAATCGTTGATTCAAAATGTGCTTTAGGAGCCATGACACCTGGTAGTAGCAAATCACATAAAATCTGTGCAACCCAATGTATTAAAAATGGTATCCCACCCCTTTTGAAAGTGTACAACAGGGTAGGCAATTCCTACCGTTACTATCTACTAGTAGGAGAAGGAAAAACCAGTGCGAATCAATTGGTCTTACCTTATATTGGGATTCCCATTGAAGTTACTGGTACAATCATTCGAGATGCCAATCTAGTAATGCTGGAAATCCAAAGTATCAAACAGGTCAAGTAATGCTTAGCTTCACTATCTCTAAGAGAAAATTTGATCTACTTATACTTGTTTTTCTTTTAGTCTCTAGTACTGTATTTACCCTAGCCTTTTATGATGGCAAACGTCCCGAAGGCTTTATCATCAAACTAAGCGGACTTTTAGCTATTCTCCTACTTAGCTTTACCTTGGGATTGAGTGCCTTTTGCAACATTTTTTCCTCTTTTCGCCCACTTCTCATCCATAGAAGGCATCTTGGCATTGCGACAGCACTGGTTGCAACTGTCCATGCTACATTTACATTCCTTCTGCATACACAGGGAGATTTGAGCTTACTTACGATGGGTTCTTCTCCGGACTCTTTAGCTACTGTTCCTTTTTTACTTTGGGGATTTCTTGCTCTTTGTATACTTTCGCTCTTAGCAATTACATCTAACCAATATTCTCTCAACAAGCTCGGTAAATACTGGAAGACATTGCATATACTGATCTATCCTGCCTATTTCTTTGCAGTTCTACACGTTATGCTTGGTAGCTTTCTCACCACCGAAGGTCTAGCCACCATTGTCTACCCACTATGGGCAATACTATTTTTGATGATTGGCTATGCTATCCTCAAACGACAACAAGAAATTCCCAATACAAAGGAGACAAACCAAGCTAGCAACAATGGTACTACTATAGATGCTTATCTATCCCGTTTTCTCTCTTTTGAAGAAGAAAAAGCAGAACTCTCAGAAGAAAAAACCCAAACCTCTTCTAAAAATGTTGTGGTTGATCTCGACTTTGTCGATGGAAAAGAAATCAATGGTAAATCTTTACAAACTATTTTAGAAAACTCTTTGGAGGGTGGTGTCGATCATATATTCGAGTGTGGAGGAAATGCAAGATGCTCTACATGCCGTGTGTATATCATAGAAGGTTTGGAGAACTGTACCCCCCGTACCCCTGCTGAGCAAGAACTGGCAAAGAAGAAGGGCTTTGAACCACATATACGCTTGGCTTGCCAAACCAAAGCAGTTGGCAGTATCAAGCTAAAACGACTGGTTTATGACAAAGAAGATATACTTGATGCACAAATAGAGAGTAGTAAAAACCAAAACAGCTCTGGCAAAGAGATGCAACTTGCCGTTTTGTTTTCAGACATTCGCTCTTTCACCCCATTCACCGAAGCCAACCTACCCTATGATGTTGTACATATGCTCAATAAATACTTCAATGTAATTGGACAAGCCATTGACGACAACCATGGATTTATTGATAAGTATATGGGGGATGGCATTATGGCTCTATTTGGCTTAGACGAGCATAGGAGCGAAGAAGTAAGTCCCTGTGTGGATGCAACCCATGCCGCGATACATATGCAAGAAGCTCTAGCAAAAATCAACCCCTACTTAGAAAAATACTTCCACCACGAATTCCAAATAGGAATAGGTATCCACTATGGACCAGTCATTGTTGGAAATATGGGATATCCCAAAAAGATGCAATTTACTGCCTTAGGAGATAGTGTAAATTTAGCCGCTAGAATTGAAGCAAAAACAAAAGAGTTGCAAGCAAAAATCTTAGTTTCCGAACACGTGCAGAAGGGCATCCTCTCCCAAGGTATAGAAATGGGAAGGGAATTCAAGTCTAGTATCAAAGGAAAGACAGGGGAATACTGCTTGTACGAGGTATTAGGCTTTGCTAAAAGTGACCCTTTAAAGTAATGCTTACTGTTTTGATGATTTCCGATTTGTTTTCGAAGGGTGCTACTTTCCATTTTATCCCTGACTCGCCACAGTACAGGCTTCCAGCTCGACATCGCAGGCGAGTCGCCGCGCGCTCCCACCGCTTCGGAGCTAGAAGCGGTGGAGCTCGTC
>JBCCIA010000427.1:0-5356 GCA_039028475.1 Spirochaetota bacterium
ACATGGACTTTATTGCGAGAGTTAAATCCAAATTTACCTAGCCACGTTTTTGTAGTTTGCTTATAGATAATTTTATACATCTTCTTATCTTCAGGTGTCCATGAAAGTTGCGTTACCGGTTGCAAAAAAGACTTAAATACAAAAATAATGAGTAAAATAACAACCAAGCTAGTTGCTAGCGCAACAAATCTTTTTGTAAGCATATAGTTTTAGAAGTGAATGGTTGCTGAATCGGTTTGGCTTAACAGTGTATAGGTTCTACTGTAGGATGAAAAAGAAGCCAAATTGTAGTAAGAAGTATTTATACCGGCACCACAGGGATAAGGAATATATACTTTCCATGCCTTCTTCTTGCACCAGTTGACATAGGGATATTTGGCAAATAGTTGTATAGAGCCGGATGGACCGGATACAACGACTGTTATGACTTCTTGCAAAGTTCCACTGAGTGTCAATCCATTGTCATACAGTGCTAGGGTTGCACTGGCAGAGCCTGTTAGACTTACATCTATTATATCTAAAGTGCCCTCTACTCCTCCCTCTAAAAAGCCTGAAATCCCTACACTTGCTGATGCGTAGGCACCTGCTTTTAAATAAGGAACGGTTTGGGCAACAAAGTTATCGACAATTTTAAATTCCAAGGTAAAGCCCATAGCACCTTCCGCACCAGCAGAAACATTTACCGGTACCGGACCGACCCAGAATACCTGTGTGTATCCTTGAGATTTAGAATACTCTTCTGAAAAGGTTTTTTCATAACCTGCGGAGCCAGAGCTGGAAAATAAAGTTTGGCCAATAAATCTTATATAGGTATTGTATCCAGAGCTTGATACTGCCTGCGGTGCAACTCCCGCCCAGGCATAAAATTTGACAAAATCGAATTGAAAACCAATGGCTGTAACCGGCAGACTCGCATCCGCATATGCATTTGCTCCATCATTATCTAGCGATGCCTCTGCACTAAAGGTAACACCCGCCGCAAACCATTCATTGCCAAAACCGGCATTATAGCCCTTAGAAAAAGTAAACCCTCCCGAGGAAGCCTTTTCTACAATCTTAAGAGAGTTATTGATTGCAGTGATGCTTACTCCGTACAAATTGTTATTGGATTGGCCATTTTTGTTTATGAGAGAATAGGATGTTTCTGCGACTGTGCTTCCCGAGTTTATCTGGGCAACAACTTGTAAACTTTTTTGGGTACTCACATACGTTTTCAAAGTAGTCAAATAGCTGGGATCAACGTCCAAAGAAACGGCATATTCTTTAGATTGATCCTTAGTCAGGGAAGAAATGGTATAAGAGGAAGTATAAGTGGAATTCTCTTTGTCCCAAATTCTCAGATTCACAACCGATGTATCGATTTGATTGCCACTTGCATCAGCCAGATAAAACTGAATGGGAACATTGGTGGCATCTAAATTTACCGATTTTACTTTCACTGTTCCAGAAATTAACACAGAACTTGAATCTGAGGTCGTATCTGCTGAAAGAACCATTACATCACTACTCAATGTCAAAGATTCTACCATCAGATCCCTATCAGTCAGATGAGTATCCACCATGGTCACATTCGCGAAAAAACCGGCATCCACAATCTCACCATTTTCAATCGTTGCTTCGGTAATCGTATTATTCGTTTCATCTTCTGTATCAGGGGATAGGAGCATTTCCGAGTTATTGTCTTTGTCTAGGTGTGCCAGCATAATATAGCTACCTGTATGCCCACTCTCAGCAGGAACTTTCAGAGTGACTTCATAATCCTTCTCCCCAGCTGTTACAGAAGAAATAAATACAGTATTAGAATAAAATTGTCTGACAGAACTTTCGGTCTCTTCTCCCGCATTTGTGATGAAATCTTCTTTATGGCCAAAATGGATGTTTACCGGAACATTGGAAGTTGCGTAATTTGCAGAAATTCTGATTTTAAACGTATTTTCATGCCCCAATACCATAGTATTGCTTGCATCCGTAAAAGAGATTTTTGTTATTTTTAATTCGGGAGATGGGGGATTTAACAATACCAGGGCAGCTATATTTTGTTGTAGTCTTTCTTCCTTTTTGTCATTGTTTTGAGTGTTGTTGCAAGTATTCAAAATCCCAAAAACTAGGACAATAACAAAGCTAAAAGCAAATTCAAAAAGCCATTCTTGTAATTTTGGATTATTTCGTTTCACAGAGCTTTCCCTTTCCTATATACTCTCAAAATCTGCGCAAAAAACATTTCCATGCACACTTTTTGCAAATAAAGTGATATACGATTTCATACTATCTATAAAATAAATCAAGGTTTTTTACGGATAGATTCATTTGAAAGATAAAACTGTGTTACAAATTTCCTTTAGAAAATTCTTACGAAGCTCGTACAGTGCATGGTCTTCTATTATTGTGATTTTGTTTGTTAGTATGGGCAGAATGCTTATGGAACTCAGCCAACAGCAAGTTTTACCAGAGGTGATTGTCTATAGGGTTTTACTAGATTTTACTATTTTTTATACAAGTATGTTTTTTCTATTTAGCCTCCTTTTATCTTTTCTTTTAGACCGACCCTTTGAAAAAGTTGCGAATAGTGTGGGAGTGGGATTGGTATTTGGATTTCTTCCTCCTATATTGGATTATTTAGCGAGGCATGAAACCTTCCTACCATACCAATACTTTACCCAGTTGAGCTGGAGTTTATACAGTCCTGATCAACCCATGGGAGAAACCATAACCCTCTGGCTACTGATTGCCTCTAGCGGAGTCTTTCTATATTTGCTAAAGCGTTCTGTTAAGATTTTGTTTTTAGGCATGCTGGGAGCTTATTGCATTATCCAAAGTCTCAGTTTTGTTCTGATTGTGATCCATAGATTTACAGATATTTCCCAAGTAGAATTTATGGGAAATATTACTTTTGTAACCATCTCTTTTCTTTGCTATTTGTTACTGAATGGAAAAAAATTGACTTCCTCCCTAAAAAGGCTAAATCATGGTCTGCCGCATTTTTGCCTGGTATTATTTGGAAGCGTATATTCAGGACAATCGATTGCTAGCGGGATAGAGAAGGCAAGTCTAATCCTATTTCTTATCTTTGTATTACTGGTTCAAAATGATCATTATGATACAAAAGAAGATACATTTTCAGGAAGAAAGACAAACGTAAAAAACAATGATGTCGTTTGGACAGGTTATTTTGTGATTTTTTTTGCTTTCTGCTACCATGCCCAAAACCATCTGTTATTCTACTACATTGCTTTGTTTTTTTTAGCAGGTTTTTTGTACCACCATCCTGTCTTTCGTTTGAAAGAAAGATTCTGTCTTTCCTATACAATAGAAGGCATATGGGCTCTGCTGGCATTTTTAATAGGTAGTTTACAGCCTTCCGGTTATTTTCCCAAAAACAATGCATTTATAGGTCTACTTATATTTGGTGGAGGGATGCTACTTTCCATTCCTAAAGACTGGAAGGATATAGAGTCAGACAGACAGGCTACTATTCCAACTTATTATGTTGTACTTCTGCAAGCAGGATGGAACCCTCAAAAAGCCCATATATTTATTGTAAGCGCGGTCACCCTAGGATTAATGCTTCCGGTTCTTCTTATGTTCTTTATAAAAACAGAATTTACCAGTGCATTGCTAAGTTTCTGTATGGCTTTATTACCTGCGTTTTGTCTTGTAAAGATACGAAATCGTAAATTGGCGGTTGAGGCGACGATGTATGCATATTCTCTGTATATCATGAGTTTTGTTTTCTTTGCAATCCGTGGGAATATGTAACTTGCAAGAGGTTTTTCAAGCCTTCAAACGAAATTCTGCTAAGATTCCTTCCAACTGTGAAACTTGCCCATCAATATCCTTACTCAAATTCTCAATATCCTCCGCACCATGCAAAACTTTGTTAGCTTCTTCACTACTCTGCTGTGATTTCTTTTCTATTTCTATAGCATGTTTTGTACTTTCATCGACTTGCTTTCTGGATTCGACCAACAGTTCTTCTAAAGTTTTTAGATTTCCCAGTAGCTTCAAAAGAATACTTGTATTGTGGTTGGTTCTGTCGGAAACATCCCCGACAAAGTCATAAATTTCCTTGCCGCTCGCAAAGATTGCTTCGAGTAAATCTAATAATGATTGTATATTGCTAATAGAACTTGTGTATTTTTCACGAATCGCATGGGAAAAGTTCAATATGCTATGTACATTGCTCTGCGTTTTTGAAGCTAAATTCGACACTTGCTCTGCGACAACCATGAACCCTTCTCCTTCCTCTCCTGCACGCGAAGCCTCGATAGAAGCGTTCAAAGCCAGCATAGAAGTTTCGCGAGAAAACTGGGATATATTTTTAATAATGGTCTCCATTTCTTGGAAGGTAGTGTTCAGGTGGCTTAAGTTATCCTTCAAAGAATGCAATTCTCCCTTTCCCCTCTCAGTGTGATTGCTAAACTCGTGCGAAACATTTTTCAGATTATCTACTAAAGAACCGAGATGGTTTGAATAATCCATGATCAGAGAAACCATATCTTCTGTTTCCCGGCTATAGCGACTTACCCGGTCCATAGAGGAATGGACTACTTTCATTTCATTCTTCACCTCAACCACTTTCTCGGTATTCGCAAGAGAATACTCGCTTAATCTATTCGCTACATAGCGAAAATTTGCCGAGTTTTCACTCAAATGGGCAGTTAAGCTTGTCGTTTTCTGTGAGGTAGTTTGGATCAAAGCCAAAACTCGCACCATATTCTCTTCCATTTTTTGCAACGACTGGGTCAAACGTGAAATCTCATTTTGGCCGGAACCAGCTACAATCGGCTTAGAGAAATCTTTTACCTCCATCGCTTTGACCGTCACCAACAATTGATCAATCGGAACTGTAACGCCACGAATCACCCAAACGGCTAAAAGAATCAAAATAAGCACACAAAGTAGGAGAAGACCTAGTAAAAAGAAAATCAGTTCTCTGCGAATCCGATGTGACTCTTCGAGAGAGTATTTGCCAATTGTAATAGTAATATCCGCAAACTTTTCTGTAGGTTCCCTATCGATCCCACGAACCGCCTTATCGACCTTGCGTGGACTTAACGGGTCATCCGGTTCAAAAAGAGAAAGAGCCGAAGTATATTGCTGGAAAAGCTGCAAATGTACGGTTTGCAAAACTTGGATCTGTTTCTGTATGGATTGAGTGCGAGCATCTGGAAATTGGCGTTTTAAGTATTCCAACTTTTGTTGTACGGCTTGGTGTGACTTTTTGAACTTTTTCAAATATTTACGGAAATCCTTGCGAGAGAAACCACGCAAAAGAGTGTTTTTCCATTCTTGGACTTGTTTTTTAAAGTCTAGTTGTGCCTCACGGGTAAAGTTTTGCAGTAGAAGTTGCTTTTGG
>JBCCIA010000428.1:0-5331 GCA_039028475.1 Spirochaetota bacterium
ATAAAGTATATGTGAAAGTTGACTTTTTAATGGTTCTAACTTTTCTCTAAACTTTTTAGTTAGTTTTTCATTTCCGAAGAAAAAGCGTAAGATGAGTTTATTGAAAAGTTAGAACCATTAAAAAGTCAACTTTCACATATACTTTATAAATACAAGAATAGTTAATCTCTTATACCTAAATCTCGGTTTAATTTTTAAGAAACGCCTAGGAATTAAGGTAAGCTGCAAGAGCCTGTGGCTTTGTTTTAATGGACAGACTCTTATAGTACTCTATAGAAGAAAAATCATTCTATCTAAAACTCCCATAAACATTTGGAAAAATCTGTATACTTTTAAAAATAAGATTTACATGTATGAAATCGGAAATATAAATATACTATGCAACAACGCATCCAGAGTCTTTTACATAGTATCACGAAAGAAAAACAGATCCACATTCTTTATGCTGTAGAAAGTGGTAGCCGTGCTTGGGGATTTGCTTCTCCCGACAGCGATTATGACATTCGTTTTATCTACGCGTATCCTTATAAAAAATACCTAAGCATTGAAAATCAAAAAGAAACATTGGAATTTCCCATTACCGAGGATAAGTTAGATATAGCTGGTTGGGAGATACGTAAGCTGCTACGTCTTGCCAGTAAATCCAATGCAATTCCCTTTGAATGGCTACAATCCCCCATTGTCTATGAAGCGGGAAAGGATGGCTTTCGCGAGAAACTCTGGCAACTTTTGCAAAACTATTTTTCACAACAAGCGATGTTACACCACTATTTAGGAATTGCCAAGGGTGCAGCAAACGCCATCGACAACGGACATATCAAGATAAAAAAGTATTTTTATATCCTACGACCCATACTAGCTGCGATGTGGGTTCGCCAACACAAACAAGTACCTCCTATGGTATTCCAGCAACTATTACCTCTATTGCAAGAACACGCTTCTATTGAAAAAATTATACAAGATTTGCTACTGCGCAAAGAACAGGCCAAGGAGGGGGAAGCAATAGCTCTGATTCCTGAGTTAGAAGAATTCTTGTTACAAGAACGGTACGCCTGCGAAGCCTATAAAGCCCAGCTTGGCAAGGTGCATCCCACCTCCAACCGAGAAGCTCTGAGCGAGTTTTTCCGAATCATTCTTTCCGGGTACAAAAATGCTTAGTATAGAAGAAATAAAATCCCAAGGCATGCTCCTTTTTGAGTGTGTATCTGGTAGCAAGGCCTATGGTTTGGATACAGCCACATCTGATACAGACTATAAGGGAGTGTTTGTCTTGCCACGCTCCCAATTTTATGGTTTAGAATATACTGCGCAAGTCAGTGGGGACAATAACAATAAGGTCTACTACGAACTAAAACATTTTGTCGATTTATTATATAAAAACAACCCAAACCTTTTGGAAATGCTCAATGTAGAATCGGAGTATGTTTTGTACCGCCATCCATTGTTTGATTTGCTAACACCAGAGCTCTTTCTCTCGCAGTTGTGTAAAGAGACTTTCTCTGGTTATGCTTTTAGCCAGATTAAAAAAGCACGTGGTTTGAACAAAAAAATTTTCAATCCAGTAGATAAGGAACACAAATCCATCCTAGACTTTTGTTATATCAGCAAAGGCAAAGAAGCCATTCCCCTATTGTCTTGGTTGGCTAAAAACAACTTCAAACAAGAACAATGCGGTTTGAGTAATATACAACATATGAAAGGAATGTATGCTTTATTTTATGACACCGATGGCCACTGGGGTATGCGTGGAATTGCCCAAAGCAAAAAATCTACAAGTGTATCCCTTTCGAGTATTCCTAAAGAAGCAGAGCCTGTGGCGTATATGTATTTTAACAAAGAAGGGCATTCTAAGTATTGCAAGGACTATAAAGAGTATTGGCAATGGGTCCAGGAGAGAAACGAAAGTCGCTACGAGAATACCATTGCTCACAATAAAAATTACGACGCTAAAAACATCATGCATACCTTTCGCCTTTTAGATATGGCAGAGGAAATTCTGGGCAAGGGCCAATTGCTGGTAAAACGTCCCAACCGTGAAGAACTTTTGCAAATCAAAGCTGGAGTGTTTAGCTATGAGGAGCTGATGCAAAAAGCAGAGGCGAAGATCCAGCGTATTGATGAGATAGCAAAGCAAAGTCCACTCCCTGAGAAACCCCAACAAGAAAAAATCGAGCAAATCTTGGTAGAAATACGACACCGGTATTATACAGTTCACCGTATTCCATAGGCAGAAGGTCGTTTCCGGTAGTTCTCCATTGCCAAGCGTAAAATTATAGCAAGCATCTCTGAATAGCCACCAGAAAAACTCGCTTCATAGCAAATGGGAAATGAACTGTAGTAGCGAGAAAAACCAGGTGTCAGGTTCACTTCTAAGAAATGTGGTCTTCCCTCTGCATCGTCTTTGAAGTCCAGACGAGCATAGCCCGTAAGTTGCAAACGGTTGGCTAAACGTAAGGCATAATGCTGTATGAGTTGTTGTTGGCTCGCCTCTAGGACAAACCATAAACGTTCCGGCATCTCGGTTTTCGACTTTACCTCTTCTCCATATACGGAGCCAGGGTAAGTCACATGCGCAACTTTTGTAACCTGGTAGCTACCAGGATTTCCCAAAATTCCGACGGTATATTCTTTACCAGGAAGCAAGGCTTCTAGTAACAAGGGAAAGTAATCTTTAGGAGTTTGTACAATTTTTTTCTGCAGGGTACTAGCACCTTCTACAATACTCGCTGCATCGACCCCCATACCTGAACCTTCCCGGTTTGGTTTGACAAATAGTGGGTAAGCGGATTGTGGAACCTGAGATAGACTGTATCTCTCTTGCAATAGATACGATTTGGGGATAGGAATACCTAACTGTCCCACTAACTTCGAAGTGCTTTGCTTGTCTAAGGTAGAAATTTGCAAGGCGGCATTGCTCCCCGTATAGGCAAACCCCAAAAATTCAGCCAAAGCTGGAACCCAGGCTCGACGATTCGGCGATGCAAAGCCCTCGACCAAGTTGAACAAAATCGTTTCTTGCTTCAGTGGTAAGTACTGTAAGAGACACTCCAATAAGGTCTTTTTATCTGTAAAAGGCTCCAATACTTCGACTTGGTAGCCTAATTTAGCAATACACTGTTTTAAGTAGACAATACTCTTTTCCGATTCCCATTCCTGCAAGCCAAGAGGAACGCTAGCGTTGTTTTGGCCAGTCTCATACATATCAGCAAGTAACAGTACGTTGGCCAAGCCTTTCCCTCCAATACTCTGTTTGCAAAACTTCCTGCCAAATTGTCTCACTTACTGGCTTATAATGGTCCTCATACGGAGAACCCTCAGGTTCTGGACTTAGATGCAAACTGCCACGTAAGGCAGAACGAAAAATGTGGTGGCGAGATTTTTGGTGGTACCCCAAATACCAATCGGGAGAAAGGGTGATCTTCCCACCTCCTCCTGGAAGGTCATTGACGAATTGGGGAATACCCATACCACCAATTTTGCCTCGTAGGTATTCAATGATTTCAAAGCCTTTGTACAATGGGGTACGGAAACCACGCGAACCAGGAATCAGTTCAGGGTCATACATATAGTAGGCGCGCACACGCATTTCTAGGAGTTTGCGGTGTAACTCTAACATTGCCTCTCCAGTGTCGTTGATGCCTTGTAGTAAAACACACTGGTTGCCAACACTCACACCAGCTTTCAAAAGCCGTAGCACGGCTTGTTTGGCATCGGGGGTACACTCCTTGGCATGGTTGAATTGGGTATTGCAAAAAATACTCAAACGATCGTCGTTACGAGCTTCCAAAATTGCACAAAGCTCTGTAGTAATCCGCATAGGAAGCGTCACTGGATTGCGAGTACCAATACGACAAATCTTGATATGTGGGATTTCTTGTAAATTTTGTAGAATATAATCGAGGCGTGTATCACTCAAGTTTAGGGGATCACCGCCAGAAATAACAACATCACTGATGTCTGTATCCTGGTGTAGGTAGGTAAAACAGGCTTCTAGATCTTCTTGTGTCATACGTTCTTCGTTATACGAAACTTTCCTACCACGCATACAATGGCGGCAGTAAACCGAACACTCTTGGTTGGAAAATAACAAGGCTCGGTCATTGTACATTTTGGTCAGTCCCTTCACTGGTGAGAGTTCCTCTTCGCGCAAAGGGTCAAGGCTTTCCTCTGGTGAAAAAACCGTTTCGCTACTACGTGGAACGATGGTTTTTCGTATGGGACAATCAGCATCGAAGGGATCGGCAAGGGATAAATAATAAGGAGTCGTGGATACATTCAAACGAATGGTTTTGTCGATTCCTGCTTCCTCTTGCTCTGTTAGTTGGAAATAACGGTGCAAATCTGGAGCACGCACACGTTGTTTCAAATGGAAACTGTACTGCTGCCAGCTGGCATTGTTGAATAACTCGCGACGGTTTTTAAGGATTTGTTGTTTACTTGCATTCATAATTGCGATTACAGCCAAATCTAGCAATTTTTATGGGAAACAGGCTTCCGTTGCTAGATATATCTTGCCTATTTGCCTATACAAATAAAAGCTACTGTAATTTTTAAAGATTTTTTTGTTGGTAAAACTATAGAAAGGAGAAACAAATTTTGCAATTTCCAGAAGAGATTACATTTATTGCATTTGATATTGATGGTACACTTTTTTCCGCTGAAGAAATCATACTTCCCGTGTATGAGAAGGCAATCCAACAATTCATTGACAATACCGGCAAAGATCTAGCAGTTCCCAGTAGAAGCGAGATTATGTCGCAAGTAGGCAAGCCTGTTAAGACCATATTCCAAAACCTCATGCCTGGGTTAGAAGAAACAGAGAGGGACAGTATCTCAAATAGTGTTTTACAACTCTTGTGCGAGTCTATTGCAGGAGGTGGAGGACATATCTACGAAGGTGTGAAAGATACTGTTGCATTTTTAAAACAGCAGGGGAAAAAGATTGTTGTCGCTTCTAACGGTAGATCACCCTATATCGAAGCAATTTTACAAGTCTCTGGCCTCTCTTCTTTTTTTGAAGACTTAGTTGTTATCAATAATACCTCAATTATGACAAAAGGAGATATTCTCCGTACTTATATCAATAAATATAAAATTTCTGCTAAAAATATCCTTATGGTGGGAGACCGAAGCTCTGATGAGCAAGCTGCACTAGACGTTGGTGCACCTTTTATTTTTTGCAAGTATGGCCATGCGCCTAAAGGCGAGGTTACACGTTTTGATCGAGAAATCGAACAAATCACCGACTTGAGGCATATACGTTGATACTTACTTGGTATATGATTAGATCTTATGTGCATATCTATCTGTTGCCAAAGTGATACACTGTTG
>JBCCIA010000429.1:0-5315 GCA_039028475.1 Spirochaetota bacterium
ATATACATATGAATATAGAAGAAGCGATCCATAAAATCAGACGGGGAACCGTTGAAATTATCCCAGAAAAAGAACTTATAGAAAAATTACAAACGGGCAAACCTCTAAAAATCAAAGCTGGTTTTGACCCTACAGCTCCCGATCTTCACTTAGGACACGCCGTTCTATTGCGAAAAATGCGCCATTTCCAAGATTTAGGGCATGAGGTACATTTTTTATTGGGAGATTTCACAGCCATGATTGGCGATCCAACGGGCAAATCCGAAACTCGCAAACGCTTAACCAAAGAAGAAGTGCAAGAAAATGCCAAAACATATGAGAGCCAAGTCTTCCAAATTTTAGACCCTGAAAAAACAAAGATTGTCTTCAACTCAGCTTGGTGCTCTACAATGAATTTTGAAGACGTTCTCATGCTAACCGCCAAATACAATGTTGCTCGGCTTTTGGAAAGAGATGATTTTAGCAAACGTTTCAAAGCGGGAAACCCCATCTCCTTGATTGAATTCCTCTACCCACTCGTACAGGGTTATGATTCCGTTGCAATGCAATGTGATGTAGAATTAGGGGGAACGGATCAAAAATTCAACCTATTGGTAGGTCGTGAGTTGCAACGCGATTATGGAGTTGTCCCACAAGTTGTCATCACCTTACCTCTATTGGTAGGTTTGGATGGCGTAAAAAAGATGTCGAAATCTTTAGGGAACTACATAGGTTTTCACGAATCTGCTCTAGATATGTATGGGAAAATCATGTCTATCTCGGATGAATTGATGTGGAACTACTACGAACTCCTAACGGATCTACCCGAAAGTGCGGTTGAAGAACGCAAACAAGCAATCTCTACAGGAGACTTACACCCCAAAGAAGCAAAATCTTTGTTAGCACAAGAAGTGAGCAAACAATTCCATAAATCTGAAAAGATTGCGGAAGCCGTTGCTGAATGGCAAAAGATCCACAACGCCAAAAATCGTGCAATTCCTAGTGACATTCCACAGGTAAAACTAACAGCAAAACACTTCGAAGAGGAAAACCCTATGATACTACAAATTCTTGTGGAACAGGGTATGCTCAAATCAATCTCTGAAGGACTGAAACTTATCAAATCTGGTGGATTGTACTTAAATGAAGAAAGATTGACAGATTCAAAATATCCGATAGAATTAGGACAAGAATATATAATTCGAAAGGGGAAGAAGGGAAATTTTTTAAAAATCGTTAGTTAAAAGATTCCTCCGTCTAATCACATGGTTTCTAAAATACTCATTGCAGAAGATGATATAGTCTTACAACAACTTCTACTAAAACTACTCCAGCAAAATAACTTTGCAGCGACAGCTGTAGAAAATGGCAAAAAAGCCTTAGAGATCTACCAACAAGATCCAAATTATATTCTGATTACAGATTTGGAAATGCCAGAAATGGATGGTTTTGCACTGATACAACACGTGAAAAAGCTAGATACAGAAGCTATTATACTGGTACAAAGTTCTCATGAAAACCCTACAGAGATTATAGAAACCATGAAGTTAGGTGTCTACGACTATATTATCAAGCCATACGACATGCCCCAGGTTGTCATAAAACTAAACAGAGCTATTGAAACTGCTAGTTTGCGTAGGCGTATCCAATTGCAAGAAAAAGAGAAGGTAGCTCGTTTAGAAAACCAAATGGAATGGTACCAGTACAAAGAGAAATACGATATACGCAATGAAATTGCAGACCGTGGCTCTTTGCATAGCTCTTTGTTCAATAACTTACGCACAAACTTTTCCCAAGGTGCTGGATTCGGTGTGATCGCTTCTATGACAGGTTTAATTTTAGCTTGTCCACAGGATGATGAAGGCAACTATATACTAGGAGTTGAACTTATCGAGTTCATTGAAAAAAATAACGAAATTGTCCAAAAAGCAATTAGCACATTTGAAGAAATCCAAATAGTGATTTCCAAAGGAATAGAGACTTCACCTATTAATGCTACAGAAATTTATACATTACTAAAGAACCTTAGCCAAGAATTAAAACCATTTAGTAAAATCAAACAACAAAGCATAGTTATCAACCACTTGCAATCTACACAACTCGATAAGGCTTGCATCCAAGGCAATTTAGAGTATTTAAAAACAGTGTTCCAAGAATTATTTATCAACGCGATGAAGTTTTCTGTCGCAAATAGCAAAATTTTCTGTATGATTGAATTTGCAAATGGACATTTACAGATTAGTGTAATCAATGAACCAAGTAAAGATATCCAAGGTCGAGTTGGAATTCCCGATGAATACCAAAACTTAGTATTCGAGCCTTTTTTTCGACTTTCCACATATATCAATGATGGTTATAAAACTTTAGATTATGGTTTGGGTTTAACATACATTGAAAAAATTATTGAAAAGCACAATGGAAAAGTTTCCATTTCACATTTGATTGATCATTTAAACTCAGATGGAGATAGGCCAAAGAAAAAACTATCTTTTATCACCGCGTTCCCCTCAATCCTAGCGACTGAGACCTGACTGGAGAATTATATCAAATAGTTCTTGCATAGAAAGCCCCATTGCCTTTGCTTGCTGAGGAACCAGACTCGTAGCAGTCATTCCAGGCAAAGTATTGGTTTCCAAAATATATAGATCTTCTTGTCTCAAAATAAAATCGCTACGAGAATAGCCAGAACAACCTAAAAGCTGATGTGCTTGTACGGAAAGGCCTTGTATGCGTGCAGAAGTTGTAGGGTCTAAATTTGCCGGGGTAATCTCTTGGCTCTTCCCCGCTTGGTATTTCGATTCGTAATCGAAGAAATCATTTCCAGGAATAATTTCCGTAATAGGCAAAGCAACAACTTCCTTGCCAGTAGCCAAAGTACTCTCAAACACTCCACAAGAAAACTCCCTGCCTTGTGTTAGCTCTTGCACCATAATTTTATCACATCTTTGTAGCAACTTTTCAACTATAGCGTAGGCTTCTGCAAAAGAGTCTACCCTAGCTGTGGAAACACTAGAACCGCCTTCTGTCGGCTTGATAAATACCGGAAAGCGTAAATTTTGACACACTGCAAATGTTTCCTGGGAAAAACCAAGCCGTTGGAAAGCATAAAATGGCGCAACCGACATTCCATTGGCTTGGAATAAATAATTGGCACGCTCTTTGTCCATAGCCAAGGCGGAAGCCATAACCCCCGAGCCAGTGTAGGGAATGCCACAAGCCTGTAAGAGTCCTTGGATACAACCATTCTCCCCTTCCCCACCGTGCAAACCTAGGTAGACAATATCACAATCTAGGTGCTGCACACCAACCCCCCGTTGGGAGCGAAAACGGTTTTTCTCTATAAAGAGCCCTAGATATCTATCGGCAAAATCTTTTGCCAAACTCTCTAGTTGTGGTAGGCTAGCACCATATTCTTCCGGTACATACCAATCACCATGTCTCGAAATTACGACAGGTTTTACATGGTGACTTTTTGCAAGGGTCTCCACAATAAATTGGCCACTTAATAGTGAAATTTCGTGTTCTGTGGAAGTCCCACCGAGTAGTACAGCTATTTTCAAAAGCTACCTACTTTTTCAATTTGCTAACGACAAATAATAAAAGCAAAGCCCCTGCGGTAGCAGCGATAATGGAACCTAAAAACCCCATTACTTTCAAGCCCAATAAACCAAAAACGAAATTACCAACCCATGAACCCACAACCCCAATGGCAAGGTTGACCCACAAACCAAATCCCTGGCCTTTCCAAAGCATTCCGGCAAGCCATCCTGCAAGCAATCCAATTGCAATTGTAATAAGCAAAGCTGTCATATGAAACTCCTAAATCTGTTTTCTAACACAGATTTGAGAATCAGCATCAGAACAAAAGTCTTTTTTATAACGCCAAAACACTATACAAAAATATAATAAAAATTTTTACAAAAAACTAGTACAAACTACTAGCTTCCATGCAGAAAAAATATATTTTGCTTTGCTATATGTATGCGTAACAAAATGATTATTTCACATATCATAGCAAATCATATACTAGAAACCTCGTATTTTATGATTTATAGAGAATATGGAACTAAAAATGAAAAAAGCATTAGTACTAGGAGCCGGCGGTTTTATTGGTGGACATTTGGTAAAAAAACTAAAACAAGAGGATTTTTGGGTCAGAGGGGTTGACCTAAACGAAAATCTATACTCAGAATCACAAACTGATGATTTTCTATTGGGGGATTTGCGAAAACAAGAATTTGTAACATCAGTATTCGATCAAGAATACCATGAAATCTACCAATTAGCTGCAGATATGGGGGGAGCAGGTTATATATTCACTAAAAACCATGATGCTGAAATTATGCACAATTCATCTTTAATCAATTTACATGTACTCGAAACTATTAGAAAACAATCCTCCTGTAAAAAAATATTTTATTCCTCCTCTGCTTGCATCTACCCACAGTACAACCAAAACGACCCAAATAATCCAAACTGTATAGAATCTTCTGCCTATCCAGCTGCTCCTGACAGCGAATACGGTTGGGAAAAATTGTTTAGCGAAAGACTTTACCTAGCTTATGCCGAACAGTACGGTTTACAGGTACGGATCGCAAGGTTTCATAACATATTTGGACCGGAGGGTACTTGGAAAGGCGGCCGAGAAAAAGCTCCAGCAGCTATCTGTCGTAAAGTGGCAGAGGCAAATGAAAATGGAACTGTTAAAATTTGGGGAGATGGAAAACAAACTCGCTCTTTTTTATACATTGACGAATGCTTACAAGGAATACGTAGGCTTATGGATTCTAATTTTATAGGGCCAGTAAATGTGGGATCTAGTACAATGATATCCATTAATAACTTAGCAAAGCTAATCATAGACATTTCACAGAAAAAACTTAGTATAAGGAATATAGATGGTCCACAAGGCGTACGTGGTAGAACATCGGACAATACACTGCTATATGAAAAATTAAATTGGAGACCTTCTGGTACACTTAAAGATGGTTTACAAAAAACTTACCAATGGATTGAACAGCAAGTAATGACCCAAAGTTGTCTACAAGAATCATAACGACTAAAATGCAAATGATCAAAATAGGAGAATATTATGCCAAAACGGAAGAACTAGTAAACTGCTTTTATTCTTTTTTTATTTTAGAAGAAATACTATATTCTGTACATAGAAGGCATAGATTATTCTCTTATGAACACTGGCCGCAGAAAGAATCAGACAATATAAGCCAAATCATCTCCGCCAATGATCAGGTGATCGGTGTTGTTCGGATCAATCCACAACGCGTGATCATCCACATGTCGAAACTCGTTCGACATTGGATTAAAAGTGGTTCCGC
>JBCCIA010000430.1:0-5304 GCA_039028475.1 Spirochaetota bacterium
CAAAGCGCGACATCTTCAAGACACAGTCACTGATCTACACTCGCACAGTTGAGCGTGCCAGCTGCGAAGCTGCGACCCGCACCACCCACACGTGACGAGGGCTGCTGCACTGCCTAGTGAACTTTCCTTTTTTTGTGTTGATAGTGATATTCCCACCGGCTTCTTCTATTTCCGTTTTGACAATATCCATCCCCACCCCTCTACCAGATGTTCCCGTGACTTTTTCTGCTGTGCTAAAACCAGAACGAAAGATAATATTGTAACATTCTTTTTCCGTCAAAGCATCTGCTTCTGTTAGAGTCATAAGATTTTTTTCTACTGCTTTCTGGCGTAATTTGTCAGCGTCTAACCCCCTCCCATCATCCTCACATATAGCAACTAGCTGCTGCCCATCTTCTTGCAAGGTAACTTTTATGGTACCTATTTCAGCTTTTGCTAAACTCCTTCTTTCTTCAGGAGATTCAATACCATGACCGATAGAATTTCTTATAATTTGCAATAAAGGATTTTTGAGTCTATCTAGTTTGTCTTCATGTATATTGACTGAAACTGTTGTATGAAAAGAGAACTCTAACTTCTTACCCAACTCTTCACTCTCTTTTTTAACAATGTTTTGCAGTAAGGACTCTAGAACAGATGATTCTTTTGTTTGTAAGGCTGACTTCATGCCAAGAATTTTTTCAAACAAACTGTTTCCATCTTTGACCTCCTGTTCCACCTTGTTGATTCCTTCTTGTACAAGATTGTAAAGTTTTGCGTCTACACCTGCAACATCGTTTCTTACCTTATCCAACTCGTCTTCGAGTTTATGACAGACTTCACCAATTCCATCTAGGTTTAAAGCCCGTGCATTGCCTTTGAGAGTGTGGACAGCTCGGTATGATTCTTCGATGTTTTGTACGTTTTGGAGCCTTTGGATACCACCACCCAACTTTTCTCGCACAACCTGTATGATTTCTCTTCCCTCTTTTAGAAAACCAGTGAATACCTTTGGTTGTAGATTTAGTATCTGGTATAGTTTTTCTATTTTACTTGCTTGCTCTTCTGCTTTTTTTTCTAATGCTTCCTTTTGCTTGATTTCCTCTGTCCTATCGTCTACTACAACCATCAATTTTTCAATTTGCTTAGTCAGCTTTCCCTCTTGGTCAATAGCAAATATACGAGAAAAAGAGAAGTTTAAAATCTTTTGTTTTTCTTGTTTGTTAGTATCGATAGAGGTGTAATAATACTCTTTTAATGGATTTGTTTTTTCAAACATTTTCATAGACATGAATGGACTATTGAAAAGACCATGTAGATATTTTTCAATGGTAGCTTTTTTTTCTGGGGTATTTACAAACAGATGTGTAAATTGCATCCCTCCTAAATCATCTCGGTTGAAGATTTCAAGCACTTTTTGGGAATACTCTGCATTGATTTTTCCTTCCCGATTGATGGTAAGAATCCCTTGTTTGACATTTGCCATAATGTCATCGATTTCTTTTTTAGACGAGACTAGTTGCTTTGTTCTTTGTTCGACCTTTTTTTCTAATCCGAGATAGAGAACCGCATTCTCCAAAGAGACCGCTAGTTGTGCTGATAGGATATTGAGAATTTCCATTCTATCCGCTGTGAAAGCCCCTGCTGTGAAGTTATTTTCTAGGTATAGAATTCCTTTCAAGTGTCCCCTATAGACAATGGGGTGGCATAAAAGAGATTTTGTGTTGTATTTTTGGATGTATCCATCTCTCATAAAACGTTCCGAAACGGATGCATCTGTTAAGACTAGATTTTCTTTTGTTCTTTGTACATATTGTATAACAGACATTGCTACTTTTGTATCTTCGAGAGTCTTAGTTTGTAAGACCTCCGCTTGTGACTTTTTAGTATTACTCTCAGCTTGCAGTAGTAGTTGGCCATTTTCCTCCATAAAAAAACAGGCACGTTCAGCACCAGCGTTTTCGATAACATTTTGCATGAGTTTTGTTAAAAGGTTTTCGAGTTTGATTTCACCGGAAATAGCTTGTGAAGATTTGATGATACTTGCAAAGTCCAGCGTGTTTGTTGCTGTAATGGTTCCCATTGTTGTGGATTGGATTGTCATAGCACTTAGGTCATCGTTGCTGTTGTTTTGTAGGTATGTATTTTTTTCAATCCATTCGGGAAACCTTTCTTCTAAATCTTTGACTTTTGCTTTCGCCCCCCATTTTTCGTATGCGTAGTGTGCATTTGTAAAATATTTTTTTGTATTTTCCGAATCCGCTTGTTGCAAATAGAACTGTGCTGCTAATTCATTTGCAAGTGCGGCTTCGTGTATGAATCCATTTTCTTGTGCGAGTTGGATTGCTTTATCGTATAGTAGGCCTGCTTGTTTGTTTTGTTTTGTAGTGTGTGCTAATTCTGCTTCTACCAATGCTACTTCGTGGGCACGGTTTTGTGGACAGAACTTTGCCCATTTCTTTAGTTGTTTCAGGTTCTTTTTGCTTTTTTTGAGGTATGCTGCTTTTTCTTTTCGACTACTTTGTCGGGAAGAAATGAGTAGTATAATTGTAGAGTAAAAAACAAATTTATTTTGCACAAGCGTAGAAATTGCCGCTTCTTCTAACTTCTTGCCTATCTCTATTTTCGGTAGAGCTTTTTCGTATTGACCAAAGTAGCAACAAAGGGTTATTTCTAAACATATAAAGAAAAAGGCTACCATTGAATTTTTTTCTTCAATCATTAAATCTATGTCCCATGCTTGGGTCACTCTCTTCCCATTAAGAGTGGCGGGTTCATTTTCATTCCCGATGAAGTTAGAGACCGTTTGCCCCAAGATTTCCGCAAATAGCAAACTTGTAAGTAATTTATGCCGATGCATAGGTCTGTATAGTTTCTCAAAATCTTTATCTAATTCAGATAAGGAATTACCAGTAAAAAGACGGTTAAAATAGTTATGATTCAAACAGTAACTTGCTACTTCTATATCACCTGCCTCAAATCCGATTTTTGCATATTCTAAGTAAAGAGATGGTGTTTCTTGGATTGGTTTTAACCAATGATGACAGAAGATTGTATCTATAAAGCCAGAACGGCATAAGTTTTTTGCTGACGTACCTAAACGTTTATTAATTTTTAGAGCGAGTTTCCCAAACTTATAACCTTTACCAATATCACCTAGCACTCCGCTATGTACCATACCATAGAATGCCATCGCATTGGAAGAGTAGGTATTGTAACCATATTTAATAGAAAGGTAGACTGCATTAAAAATAAGAACTGGAACAAGGTTCGTTCTACCAGTTATCAAGGCACTGGCGATTGCCGTTATTGATATCTTGATTGCAGCATCTTTGTGACGATTTGTGATTTGCGGAAGTTGTTCCAGTTGGGAGAAATTTTTTCTTCCAATAATAAGTTTTGTTTTAATAAGCCATTTTACCACTTGCAATGAATTTGGAAATGGTGGTATACGAATTCCTAACATTTGTAAGAGAGCAAGTGCTTTATCTACAGACTCATTCATTCGATTTTGCGTGGAATAGTAACTTAACATTAAATCATATGTTTTCAATCCATCTAAAACATTGTGTGCATGTTGTTTGATTTCTTGGTATAATTCTTCTACATGTGTAAAGTCTCCATGAAGGATAGCTGTATGGAATAATTCTTCTTTAATATCTAGTGTGAGCCTATAATTTTTAACCCATGATTGAGGTGGTAGCAATTGCGAAGCATACTGGAAGAAGTTTGTAGCAGAATCATAAGCATTAGATGTTTTAGCTTTACGACCAGCTTCTAAATTAAGCTTTGCGACTTGAAGTATTTCTTCTGTCGATTGAAGAATGTCTAGTGCATGATTAAATTGATTGACTATATCAATAACTTTTTGGCTCAGATTTTCTTTTGAAGTATTTTCTAATAGAAGTCTGCCAATTTTTAAATGTATTTCTTGGCGTTTGTTCTCGTCGATTAATTTGTAACTAGCCTGTTGCACCCTATCATGGGTGAATTTAAACTCAGCCTGAGGTGTACTAGTTTCTTGTAACTCATAGGCAGCTTCCTGAACCGTATCGTGTTTGAATGCAAAGCCCTTAACATCTTCCGATGCCATATCTTCTAAGTTGAGAATGAGTCGGTAGTTTTCGCCTAAAGGTAGAAGTAACGATTCCTCTACCGCTGGCCACATATCATGGAGCGTAGCCTTCTGCTCTTTCTCATAAATGATAGATAGAATCTTTAGATCAAATCTGTTCCCAATGCAAGAAGCGAGTTTGATGACCTCCTGTGTATTCTGTGCAAGACGTGCCAATTTCTGAGTCATAAGTTCCACAACATTGTCAGTGAGATTTAGATTGGCGATGTGTTGGACATCCCACACCCAATGTTGGGTTTTTTGCTCAAAGTAGAGATATTCATTCTCATACAATTCTTTTAGAAGTTCTGTCGTAAAAAAAGCATTTCCTTGGGTCTTATGGTAAACCAATTCTGTAAGTTGCTCTACTCTCTTGAAAGAAGTCAATAGAGCATCTGTGATTAACTCGCTGACATTATCCTTAGTCAGATTCTCTAATACTATCTCATGAATTTTCGTTTGTCCTTTGCGAATATCATCTACCGATTGGATAAAAGGATGTGTAGAATCCACCTCATTGTCCCGATAGGCACCAATGAATAGCAGGTGGGTATTGTCTGGATCAGTCATCATGAGTTTGAATAATGCTAGAGAAGCACTGTCAGCCCATTGCAAGTCATCGATGAAAATCACCAGTGGGTGTTTTTGGTGTGAGATGGAACGAACAAAATTCTGGAACACTAGATTAAAGCGATTTTGGCTTTCTTGCGGTCCTAATTCTGCAACAGCTGGTTGCTTGCCAATCACTTTCTCTAAGCCTGGAATGATATCTAACAGCACCTGTCCATTCTGGCCTATCGCCTCTGCAATTTTATTTTTCCAATTTTCTAGGGATTCCGTACTTTCTGTAAGTAGCAATGATACGAAATCTTCAAAAGCTTGCCTTATAGCATAGTAGGGTATATTGCGTTGGAACTGGTCGAATTTCCCTGAGACAAAATTCCCCCGTTTCGTCGTAATAGGTTTGTGAACTTCATGGATAAGGGCTGATTTCCCAACACCCGAATACCCTGAAACTAGCATGAGTTCGCAACTCCCCCCAGCTACCCTCTCGAAGGACTGTAGTAGGGTATCCAGTTGTTTTTCACGGCCATATAATTTCTGAGAGATTTGGAACAATCCCGAATAATCTTGGCTGGCCAGTGTGAAGGTTGCGATGGTTCCCTGTTCTTGGAGTTGTTTGCTGCATTGTTCCAAGTCGTATTTTAGAC
>JBCCIA010000431.1:0-5302 GCA_039028475.1 Spirochaetota bacterium
ATAAACACACCCTTGTCGAGCTTAGCAACCTTAGTATTTAAAGAAGTTGCTTTAATGGTCGCTGAACGTGGCTTAGAATTCAAAAGAGCCATTTCTCCAAAGAAGTCACCGTATTTCAATGTAGTAATATGGCGGTCAACGCCTTCTTTATCTTTATGAGAAACAAGGAATTCACCTTCAAAGACAAAATACATAGCTCCATCAGATACATCTGACTCTAGAAAAACTATATCGTTTTTCATATAATTTTTTGTTGCAACATCGTTTACATAATTGCGAATATTGTACTGCTTAATGATGTATCTACTATCTATTTCTCGTTCTTCCTCATCTGACAGACTCGCACTTTCTGTAAGTTGGATAAACTGTAGGTTTGCTTGCGAAAGCTTTACAATGGCAGAACGAAACATATTAAACAAAAACTCAGGGCTACTCTTTGCAAGAAGAAAAAAACTGTCACGGTTGAATAAGCCAACTTTCACATCTGTATCTAGAGCCATGACTGTTGCAATTCTAGGTTGTTTATTGACAAGGCCTATTTCTCCGAAAAACTCTCCGGGACCTACTTTACGAATTTCAATGCGTTTGCCTTGAATTTCTCGATAAATACCTACCCTACCCTTAAAAAGAAAAAACATTGTTTCATCCGCAAGGTCACCTTCTTCAAAAATCACTTCATTCTCCCCGTAATGTTTTATATGTAATTCTTGTAAAAACTCATGTTGTAGGTTTTCTTCCATCATACTTTAGCTCTTTATGTATCTACATTCACCAAATGTGAAATTTTATCTTCTGTCACGTGCAGCCGCCAGAGTAAGGTTTTTATCACATGAAATAAAAATTCAGGGTTCAACTGACATACTTTACCAAACATATTCCTTTCTAAAGTTCCCGTTTGGGTTGGTTCAGTGATTGCAGTGACACGCAAAGGGTAATTGTCCTCTAATGGGTTTTTAGTGTTGCCAAATAATTCTCCTGGAGTCAGAACATTCACCTCATAGAAACGTCCCGATTTGGCTTTGCGCTCGACGCGCACCATCCCCTCTATCACAAAGTGCAATTGTTCATCTTCCCGTTCTTCTGAATCAAGAACTATATCCTTATTTTTAAAAGTTTTTGTAGAAACCTGGTTTACATAGCCCAGGATATTCCAATCGTCAATGCGTGTTTTTGATACATCAAACTCAACATCAGAACCAGTGCTTTCTAAGAGCCGAACAATTTTGCTTTCGGCTTGGAAAACTCTCTCCCGGGCACTTTTTAAGAATAAAAAGAGAAAACTGGGTTTTTTTTGAATGATAGAATAAAAGTTATTCTTACTGATAATTGCAACTTTTGCCTTAGGCGATACAATACGAATCGTTGCCAATCTTGGCACGTTTTGGATTAGGCCTATTTCTCCAAAAAACTCTCCATCATAGATTGTGTTGATTTCAGCCAGACTTCCATTGCGATCTTTACAGACAGAGGCCGCTCCCTCTAGAAGACAGTACATTGTAGAATCAGAAAAGTCACCTTCCGAAAAAACAATTTCATCTTCCCCAAACGTTTTGATATGGATTTCCTCAGTAAAATCAGAAATTTGCATAAACGATATAGTAAAGATCTTTCCCTATTTCATCAAGCATAAGTTTTTATTTTATTGGATTGCTGGGTCTTTTTGTATAGGAGGATAGGAAACAGCCAATAATGAGAAATCATCTATCAGCTCGTAAATCTCTGTGATAGAATCGTATATGGCTTGTAGATCTCCCTGTGCTTTTTCGACCATACGCAAGAATAGAGTCTCGTCATCATTGATATTTCGCTCTAAATCTCCTTTTGCCAATAAGTCGTCCTTTCCATCTGAACCAATGAGTAATACATCTCCCATTTGCATTTGCATCTGAGCAATCTGAAAGTCTTTTTCCATCCCGGGGGTTCCTAACTTCCTATAATGAACTGTTTCACTTGCAAAACTTGCTTTGTGATCACGCCAAAGGACTATCCAAGGATGCTCCGCATTGACATAATAGACCATCTGGCTATCTTCTTCTACCAAACCAAAAATGAGCGAAACAAACATGCTTCCCTCAAAAGAGGTAAAAATTTTATGCATTTGCCAAAACGCATCTTTGATCCATATTTCTGGAGTCATAGGTGACTGCTTGCTATTCTGATGGCTTTGTAAAATAATATAACGGAAAACAGCTCCTAAAACTAAAATTCCCCCTGCTCCCTGTAATGACTTTCCCATTGCATCCGCGTTTAGAAACACGTGGTACTTTCTACCTTGTAAAGCAATGCTTTCACACATACAGAGGTCTCCTCCGATCGCATGCTCTTTTTTATTGAAGGAAAACTGTTTTTTTTGCTTGGTAAAAAATTCAATCACAAAGTTATCTGAAGAGATTGCATTCACAAAGAGAGGATTCAGAAGCAATGTGGTAAGAAAATAATCTCCATCTTGTCGCTTCTTCAAATTGTGGACTTGTTCTAGACTCGCATTTAACTCTTGTGTCCGTAAGAGAACTTTTTCCTCCAGAGTTTCTGAATACTCTTTTAGTTTCGCCTTGCCAATACGTAGAGAACTCGTCATCTTATTGAATGAGGAAGATAAATATCCTATTTCATCTTCTACGTGCACAGGGATATGGGTATCTAAGTTTCCTTTTTGAACATTTCTGATTCCAGAAATTAGATTTTGCAAAGGTAACCACAGAGAGCCACGCAAAAAAATAGGAGTCAAGAGTATGATCAAAAGAGAAGAGATGACAATTACATACAGCAAAAATTTGGCTTCATTATGGATCATCTTACGGTAGGCGCGGTAAGAAAATGATACTTCATAAACTTTTTGTTTTTGGAGACTCCTATATAAAAAGGAAATTGCTTTTTTACCATTTTTACTAAGTTGGTATCTACGCTGTTGCAATTCTTCCCCAGCAAGCGCGTATATGACTTTTTGAAAAGAGCGATCTATAGTAAACTCTCGTATTGCTAATACTTCAGCACTAGGTGAACCCGAATTGCGCATCTGGACAAATTCTCCTAATTTGCTGCGCTGTATTGTGTCATACAAGTTCTCCACTCTTTGCATAAAGAAATAGGAGATAGCATTGAAAGCTAGTAAAAACATGACAAAACTAATTCCAACAACCTTGAACATAAATGTAGTGCGATCTTTCGTCCAATTTAAAAAACCAACGATTAGGAGCGAATTGCCGATCAAAGAACCAAAACACAAAGCATTCATAGTCTGTGACCTTGTGGCAAGACCAACCTTGCTAAGGACATTGAATGTTGCTGGTAGCAAAAACGCTCCTGCCATACCTGAAACAGCGTAGAAAAGGGCAATTCTATCTTCTTTTTGGTACTGAAAAGATTTATAGCTGGTATAGATGATACTAAAGAGTAAGGAAGATAACAGGAAAAGACCTACTAATTTATGTGCGGACTCCGTTTGGAACTCATAGTAATGAGCCGGGAAGTTATAATAAACTTCTGCCTGCAAGACCTCTCTTACGAAAATAAAACTTATGATACCACCTAACATCGTATGAACGAATAAAAACCATTTCGCTACTTTAGGGCGTTTCAATTGCGGGTAACGAAAAAGAAACTGCGTGAGAAACATATATTGCAAGGGAATGCATAAAATGGTCAAGATTCGACCGATAAGTCCATTGGTATCAATAAAAGACTGAGAAATAGTATACCCACAGCCTATTATAAGAGTTGATACATAGTAGAAACCCAATAATCTCATCTGTACCGATGCTTTGCGGCGTAGGATAATGATGCATACTAATGGAACAAAGAATATTACGTTGATGAGGGAAGCTAAAGAAAAATAATTTAACCAAAAGTCCATAAGTTCAGAGAATCCTACTTTACCAAAACCTAAAAAACTAAGCAAGCAAATCTACAGGTTATTTGCAAAAACCACAAAATTTATGTCATTTTCATGATTTTGGCAAACTTTTCACTCGGACAAAAAAAGACACAAAACTCTATTTTGTATTTGCACTTCTACTTTTACAACTAAAGATTGGATATGTAGAGGTTCTATATGCAAAAACATTCTATTATTCTTTTTTTACTAATCTGTACGGTCGGTGGTAGCAGATTGGTTTCTTGGGATTTTCCCTTTAACCCTTTCAACAGTGATAAAAAGGAAAGCAAGAAGAAACCATTAGAACTAGATTTGGGCAGCTACTCCGAATCCAAAGTGAATCCCAAAAAAATTTCTAATTTAGAAATTCTACGAGTCAGCCCCAAAGGTACAATTCCTATTTACCAAACCTCTAAAAAGATTACTGTCGTCTTTAACAAAGCAATTCTAAGCCTAAACAAATACAAAACTGCAAAAGATCCCTGCCTACAAATCATACCCTATACATCTGGAACATTTAGTTGGTCCTCTACTCGTATCTGCATCTTCACTCCAGCCTCTTCTTGGAAATATGACCAAGAATATAGGATCCGTATTCCACAAACCCTCGAATCCTTGGATAAAAAAACTCTTTCTACGACATATACAAGCTCATTTAGCTTAGAAACGCCAGAGATAAACGTTAGCTTGTACAGTGTTGCTAACCCGGAACCCAAAATCGAGCCAGATTTCCAGCATTACGAATATGGCTACTACTATGACTCCTATGAACGCAACCAAGATATCCTCCCCTACCAAACCTTTCGTGTCAACTTTAGCCAAGACATCTCAAAGAACGATCTGCTACAACGTATCGATATTCGGGAAAATGGAAAAAGTGTTCCTTGGCAAATCACTAGAGAACCAATAAAAAACAGAGGTTTTGAATTTCGCAACCCACCGCGTACCGGTCGTACACTACTTGTCTCTTCAGGGACTCTCTTGTCCCTGAGTATTTTTCTTTGTTGGTTTTGTACCAGGTCCACGGCTTTTCTTCGTTGCTTTTGTGTCGTCCCCGGACCCCTTGTGACGCAGTGCGTCCATTGTTGCCCGTTTCCTCCTCCCCGAGCCCATCCCTCACGTGCGATTACTCGCTCTATTGCGATCGTTAATCACCTGCTACTCATACGAGTATCGGTCTGCAGGATCTGCTGCACAGCGTCCGATAGCTAGGCCTTTTCGCGTTTACAAGGACCCCTCCGCATTCGTTGCAGTACACTGGTATCTGGACATAGAATCGGAAACCGATGCATTAGTTTTGATTAATTATATCATCATGCCACCGAAGTTGGCTCATACCAGACAAAGGCTCAAACCAGACAACGTGCCAGAGAGACAGCTTCCGGTGGAGGACCCTCGGGACAAGCGCAAAAGGAATTTGGACCTAGC
>JBCCIA010000432.1:0-5290 GCA_039028475.1 Spirochaetota bacterium
GTTTAACCTTGGCTTTTGCTCCCCATTTATGGTACAAATAACGAGCGTTTAAGAGGTATAATTTTGAGATTTCTATTTTATTTAGTGATTTATATATTTTTGCTACGAGTTCATTTGCGATGGCTGCATCAAGTAGGTAATTGGCATTTATTGATTTGAGAATGGCTTTTTCAAAAAACTTTATAGCAGATTTAAACTTCTTTCTATACCTACAATTTTCTCCTAATAGAATTAGATATTTATTATCATACTCTTTGGGATTATTTTGAGCCCATCTTTTTAGTTTTTGCATATTTCTTTTATACTGTCTTGATGCCAAAGAATTATTTTGCCCTTCTATTAATATTGCTAAAGATGATAAAGATAAGAAAAAACTCTGTTCGACCCATATTATTAGTGCAAAAGAGTATTGAATTGTATTTTCTGCTTTAATTCCAAATTCAAATGCCGTTTCGTATTCATCGTATAAATAAGTAATTACCATTTTCCGAGTCCAATACCAGTTCATAGTATCTTCCCGAAGAATATGATTTTCAAAACCCTCTTCATTAAAGTTTATTGTATCAAAAGACAGTAAACTTTTTGTTTCTGATTTTAGGTTTAGTAAAGATTGGTATAAAGCTGTTGTTAGGGGAATCATCCATTTATCTTGAGATTTGATTATATATTGGTGGTATTTTTTGACGTAATTGATTATTTCTTCAATATTTTTACCTGTAAAAATTTTTTTGTAACTTAGTTCTGCTGCCGCATAACAACTATAAATTATATCTCCGACATCAATTCCGGATTCGAATGAAAGTAAAAGTTCTTTTTGACATAATTCAAGGCTGTCTTTCCAACCATAAACAAATGCTCCTAAAGAAAATTTTACTCTGGGGAGGCTTCTTTTATCTTCAAACTTTTTATTAATTCTATCAGCAAGATGACCAAACTCTTGCCCATCTTTATAGAATCCTAACTCAGATCCATTTAGTGCAGCATATAAAGAATATAAGTAAGAAGAATGTTTGTTATTATTATTTTTAATGGAAAGTATAACTCCCAGGCATACAATTATAGCAAAAAGATTTTGGTCAGTACCATAGGATGGTGAACAAAGATGATTTAGCATATTAATGACAAATTCTACCTCAGGGTTAGGTACATATTTTATTTCATTTAAACTTTCAATTTTCTTCATTCCCCTAATTAATCTTGATTGTATTACTTCTTTTAATAAAACTCTAATATAGCTAGGGTTTTTAGGAAGCGAAATATTAAATAATTTTAAACATTCTCGTCCGGCCTCTACGGCCTCAGCTAATTTCCCTTGGTTGGTAAGTTGAATTACCTTTATTTCATAAACTTTTCCTTTATCTATATTGGTTCTAGCTTTGCTTATAAATGTTTCAAATAACTTCTCTGATTTATCGAAATTTCCATTTAAATATTCTACTTCAACTAAGGATAAACATATATCAAATGTTAATTGATAGTTTTCTGTCCAACTTTTCAGATTATTGGTATAGTTGAATGCTAATTGTAAGTAGGCCAATGCACTGGTATATGCATTACTGCTTTTTGCTTTTTGTCCAGCTTTGAAATTGAGTTTTGCTAAGTACAATATTTCTTTATCTTCTAAAATAAACTCTTTTCCTATATTTATATGATTGACGATATCAAATATAAACTCATCAATTTCTTCTTCTTGCGTATTTTTTAATAAATGTTTACCAATAGTAAGATGAACCTGTTTTTTTTCTTTTTCTGGAATTAATGTATAGGCAGCCTGTTGTACCCGGTCGTGTAAAAAACGATAGATAATTTTCTCATAGTCAACTTCTGTTATATATTTGTAAGCATCTCCAATTGCTTGAATGATACCTTCTTTCAGCGCCCCTTCAAGCTCTAGAGCCGTTTGTATCTCTGTCTTTTCATTTACTATAGATAGAGTTTTTAAATCAAAGCGATTGCCTATACAGGAAGCTAACTCTAGCAATTTCTTACTCTTCTCTGATAACTTTTGAATTTTACCAGACATTAATTCTACCACATTATCTGTGATCCCAGAATTCTCAATTTTGCTTTTATCCCATTGCCAAAAACCTTCTATACTATTGAAGTTTAGTAATCTTTCCTGATACAATGATTTTAAAAATTCCGAAGCAAAGAAAGGGTTACCATTGGTTTTTCGAAGAACAACCGAAGAAAGAGACAGGGTTGAATGACTTTCTACCTGAATAGACTCACTAATCATCAAATTGATATCAGTTAAAGACAATGTAGATAGTCTGATGGTTTCTATCGCACAACCTGATGCTTTAATGAACTCCAGAGTAGAAATAAAGGGATGGGTTGCATCAACCTCGTTGTCACGATAGGAGGAAATGAAGAGTAGATACTCGATTTCTCTGTCAGATAGGATGTTCTCAATGAATTTTAAACTAGCACTATCTGCCCACTGCATATCATCGATAAAGAGAACCAATGGATGTTCTTTTGCTGTAAACGCTTTAACGAATTCTTTAAAGACTCGGTTGAATCTGTTTATTGATTCAATAGATCCTAACTCAGGTAGCAGAGGTTGTTTGTGAATTATATACTCAATTTCTGGGATAATATCTATGATTACCTGGCCATTATTTCCGACAGCTTTGAGTATCCTTTCTTTCCAATGGGAAATCTTTTCTTCTGGTTCGGTGAGCAGCTGTCTTACCAAATCTTGAAAGGCAAGAATGATGGCACTATAGGGAATATCTCGTTTGAATTGATCAAATTTACCTCCAATGAAATAACCACGCTTTTCTACGATTGGTTTGTGTATCTCATTTACAAGGGCTGATTTGCCAATACCTGAATAACCCTTAACTATCATCAACTCACTGCTGCCATTAGCAATTCTATCAAAAGAAAAGAGTAGCTTTGCAATTTCTTTCTCTCTCCCATAGAGCTTCTGTGGAATTTGAAACTTTTCTGACACATCTCGTGTAGCCAATTCTATTTGCTCTGTTTCCAGTTTACCTGTCTGTAATAAATCCAGACAGAGTTGAAGATCATGACGGATACCATAACCTCCCTGGTATCTATCTTCTGCCCTCTTATTCATTAGTTTGTGGATGATGTGAGATATATTTGTTGGAACTTTAGGATTTTTGTTATGTACCCTTTCCTCTTCTACAGCGATGTGGAAGTGTACCATTTCCATTGAGTCCTTAGAGTAGAAAGGTAAGACCCCTGTAAAGAGTTCATATAAAGTAATACCAAGAGAATAGAAATCAGCGCGGTAGTCAATACTACGATTCATCCTTCCAGTCTGTTCGGGAGATAAATAGGCTAATGTTCCTTCGAGATTATCAGGAGAGGTAATACTGGGGTTTTCTCGGCTGAGTCTTGTTGAAATCCCAAAATCAATGATAGTAAGCTGTTTGCTTTTTGGATTGTAAATTATATTAGATGGTTTTATATCAAGATGAATGATTTCATGTTGGTGGATGTTCTCTATGGCTTCTGATAGTTTGATTGCAATCTGAAGTTTTTCTTGTAGACTATATGATTTTTCTTTCAGAAGTTTATTGAGAGAGATTCCTCCGCTGTCATTCATGACCAAGATGGGAGAATCATTATCAGTTTCAAAAGCAAGTACTTCTACAATACCAAGTGAGTGGATACTTTGTAAGATTTCATATTCTTTTTTTAATCTGGCTTTATCCCTTGCTGATGGGTAGTCTTGTAGGGTTTTTAGTATAACTTTATTTTTGTTGTTTTTTTGTATTGCTCTAAAGATTTTCCCTTTCCGACTACTATGTAGCTCTTCTTCAATTTCATATTCTAATATCTTAACTTTCTGCATTATACTATCCTTGTACTTCAAACTATAATGATGAACTTAGTAAATACACCTTTTTGAGTTTCTATTCGAATACTACCACCAACCTTTTCTATTTCACTTTTTACAATATCCATGCCTACACCACGACCTGATGTACCTGTAACTTTCTCAGCAGTGCTAAAGCCAGAACGAAAGATCAATTGGTAACAATCTTCTTCAGATAAGCCAATCGCTTCTGTTTGAGTTAAGATTTGTTTCTCTATAGCTTTTTGACGCAATTTCTCTACATCTAGACCTTGGCCATCATCTTCACAAGCAACTACCAATTGCTCTCCTTTTACTTGGATTTGTACAATGACTTTGCTTCTCTCTGGTTTTCCTCTATGTATACGCTCTTTTGGTTCCTCTACCCCGTGTGCTATTGCATTGCGGACGATTTGTAAAAGTGGATTTTTCAAGACTTGCAGTTTTTTTTCTTCCATTTCCTTTATTTTACGATCGACTTTAAAAGAGAAGTTCACTTTCTTTTGCTGTTCACTACTTTCTTTTTTAACAATATTTCTCAGTAGAGATTCCATAGTAGATATAGAGGAGGTTTCTTTCGCTTGTAAGGCACTCTTCATTCCAAGGATTTTATCAAAAAGATTATTCCCATCTTGTAGTTCTAGGTTTATTCTCTCAATACCTTCCTTAACAAGTTGGTATAAATTTTCATCAACGCCATCTAAATTATTTCTTACCTTGTCTAACTCGTCTTCTAATTCATGACAGACTTCACCAATGCTATCAAGGTTTAAAGCTCTTGCATTTCCTTTTAAGGTATGGACTGCGCGGTAGGACTCTTCTATATTAGATAAATTGCGCAGCTTATCTAAACCACCGAGCAATTTATCACGTACTACGGCTATGACTTCTGTACCTTCTTTGAGAAAGCCAGTGAAAATAGAAGTTTCTAAGTTTAGAATTTGGTAGAGTTTTTCAACTTTATTTGCCTGTTCTTTTGCTTTTGCCTCTAATTGTTGTTGCAATTGGTATTCTTCTGTTTTGTCATCGATTACAACCATTACTTTATCAATATTTTTTGTAATTTCACCATTCTCATCTTGTTTAAAAATCCTAGAAAACTGAAAACTCAAGTATTTTGTTGTATTTTCAGTTAGTTGCAATTGGTATTCTTTCAGAGGATTGATCGAATGAAACATTTTCTCTGACATAAATCGATTTTGGAATAATTGTGTGAGAAATATTTCTAATTTTTGTTTTTGTTTTTTGGCAAAAATAGAGTGAAATTTCTTGCTACCAAAGTCATCGCGCTCAAAAATTTCGATAACTTTTTTAGAGTATTCTGGATTGATACTTAAGTCGGAGTTAATCGTGAAAATTCCTTGCTCGACATTGTTAAGAATGTCACCAATCTCTTTGGTTCTTTCCTTGACTCTTCCTTCCAGGTTTTCATATAGTTTGGCATTATCAATAGAA
>JBCCIA010000433.1:0-5284 GCA_039028475.1 Spirochaetota bacterium
ATTTGGGTTACCATAAAAATCAATAAAACTTTGTATTTAGAAATGGGGAAAGAATATGAATTTATTTCGCAGTCTTTTGGTTTTTATGACGATCAGCATATTTATTATTACTGGAATAGTAGGTTTGAACCACGGTTGGAATCTTGTTGCGGTATTTTTTGGCGATATGTTTGCGCTCACTTGGCCGGGGCAATTTAACTTTGATTTTATGTGTTTTCTGATGCTATCAGGATTATGGGTTTCTTGGCGTAAGCAATTTTCTTTTATGGGAATCATTTTAGGTATTATAGCCGTTTTCGGAGGAATCATGTTTCTTGCACCATATCTTTTGTTGGAAAGCTTCAAAACTAACGGTGATATAAAAGCACTATTGCTGGGGAAAAATGTCTCATAAGAAAATACTAGGAGTTAAAATATGTCTTACGAATTTCAGAAATTTTGGTTGAAAATAACAGCTTTTGTTGTCGGATCATTTGGACCGATTTTCTTTCTGGGAACCATGATCTCAATTATGGAACCGGCTCGTTTTACCCTTATCCTTTGCTCCACCTTTTTTGTGGCTATGGTAGACGGCATAGGAGGTAAACGCAAAACACAAGGAAAAGCTATATGGTGTTTGGCATAAAATTTGAAAACAAGAAGATGTAAAAATTGTTTGGTATAAATCACAGGTTAATAGAAGTAAATAGAGTGTGTTTGGGATTTTTTATAATTTGTAAAAAATAAAAATCTCACTAGGACATGTCCTAGTACCTACTCCTTTTTTTTTTGCAATCCACCTTTAGCATTTGTTTTGTGATATAAGAGGACAAAATTATGAGAAAGATATTTACATACGGCCTAATCATTTTAAGCATTCTGCTGACAAATTGTAAAAAAGAAGAAGATGATAATACACTATTGTTGACACTTGGTGCGCTGTCCCTATCTGGACAAAACACTGTAACAGGAACAACAACGGCAACAGGGACATCAACAGATTCTTCTACTACTACAGAGAGTTATTCGATCGGTGGAACGATAACAGGACTTTCAGGCAGTGGGCTTGTTTTACAAAATAATTCTTCCGACGATCTAAGCATTGCATCTGGTGCAACGAGCTTTACTTTTGCCACATCTGTAAGCAGTGGTGGTGCCTACTCTGTAACCGTAAAAACCCAAGCAACTGGTTTTCAATGCTCTGTGGCAAATGCTAGTGGTACAGCAAGTGCGAATATAACAAACGTTACTATAAGTTGTGCAGCAATTACTGCCGCTACGTGGACAGCAAGGAGTGCTACGGAAGAAAATCGGTGGCGTTCTATAACCTATGGCAATGGCCTTTTTGTAGCTGTCTCCCGGGACGGTACCAATCGTGTGATGACAAGCCCTGATGGAATCACTTGGACTGCCCGTAGTGTAGAAGAAAGCAGATGGAATTCCGTAACCTATGGCAATAGTCTTTTTGTTGCTGTAGCCACCAGTGGCACCAATCGTGTGATGACAAGTTCTGATGGAATTACTTGGACAGCCCAAAGTGCAGCTGAACCTAATAGTTGGAATTCCGTAACCTATGGCAATAGTCTTTTTGTTGCTGTAGCTAGTAGTGGTACTAATCGTGTGATGACAAGTTCTGATGGAAGTACTTGGACAGCTCAAAGTGCAGCAGAAGCTAATGATTGGAATTCCGTCACTTATGGGAATGGCCTTTTTGTTGCTGTTGCAGGTAGTGGTGCTACCAATCATGTGATGACAAGCCCTGATGGAACTACATGGACAGCTCGAAGTGTTACAGGTGATGATAGTTGGCGATCTGTCACTTATGGGAATGGTCTCTTTGTAGCTGTGGCCGCTAACACTACCAATCATGTGATGACAAGTTCTGATGGAAGTACATGGACAACACGTACTGTTGAAGCTAGTAGCTGGCGATCCGTCACTTATGGGAATGGCCTTTTTGTTGCGGTAGGTCTTGGCGGCACGAATCGTGTAATGGTAAGTTCGGATGGAACCACATGGGCAACGCGTACTGTTGAAATTAGTGAGTGGCATTCCGTCACTTATGGAAATGGCCTTTTTGTTGCCGTTGCCGAAGGTGATACGAATCGTGTAATGACAAGTTCTGATTGATTTATATGAACTATCATTTATATGACCCTGTAGTTCTTATTGCTGCAGGGGTTTTGCATATCATAAAGATTGTTAGAATAAAATTACTTTTCTATTTTATAGTTTCAGAATTTAAGAAAAAAATAAAAATCTCACTAGGATATGTCCTAGTACCTATTCCTTTTTTTTTTGTAATCCACCTTTAGCATTTGTTTTGTGATATAAGAGGACAAAATTATGAGAAAGATATTCACATACGGCCTAATCATTTTAAGCATTCTACTTACAAATTGTAAAAAAGAGGAAGATGATAATACACCATTGTTGACACTTGGTGCACTGTTCCTTTCTGGACAAAACACTGTAACAGGAACAACAACGGCAACAGGGACAGAAACATCAACAGACTCTTCTAGTACTACAGAGAGTTATTCGGTTAGCGGGACAATAACAGGACTTTCGGCGAGTGGCCTTGTTTTGCAAAACAATTCTGCGGATGATCTAACGATTGTTTCTGGTGCAACAAGCTTTACTTTTGCTACATCTGTCAGCAGCGGTGGTGCCTACTCTGTATCAGTTAAATCAAAACCTTTGGAACAAACTTGCACGGTCAGTAATGGTAGTGGTACTATCACTGCTGATGTATCTAATGTGAGTGTTACCTGTACTTCAGCATCTCTTTCTTTAAGTGGAAAAGTGACAACTATTGCAGGCCAGGCAGGAACTTCTGGGTTAACAGACGGAGTCGGAACAGGTGCGGTGTTAAATCTAGTTTATAGCATAACCTATAATGATGGATTTTTATATTTTATCCAACCACACTGTGTTAGGAAATATGAAATTGCAACTGGGCAAGTTACTACATTAGCGGGAGGTGATGGTTCTACGTTAGGAAGCGATGATGGAACTGGAACTGCTGCAAGATTCTCTTCTCCATATGGTATTACCAATGATGGAACCAACCTATATATTACTGATAAAGGCAATAGTGCAATTAGGAAGATGGTGATTGCAACCCTTGACGTTTCTACCTTTACCGGTTTGAAGGGCACAGCGGGAACAGATGATGGTATTGGAACAGCAGCAAGGCACAAAGATCCTTTTGGAATCACAACAGATGGGACGTATCTATACAATACGGATTGGACAAGTCACACAGTTAGAAGGATACAAATATCAAATACTCAGGTTACTACAATTGCAGGGACAGCGGGAACTTCTGGAACTGATGATGCTAGCGGGACTGCGGCAAAATTTAACATGCCTATTGGTGTCGTTTACAATAATGCTAGTCTTTTTGTTTCAGACTTCTCCAACCATGCTATTCGGAAAATAGATCTTACTACGCTCGCAGTATCTACTTTTGCCGGAACAAAAGGAACTTCCGGAACCGATGATGGTACAGGGACCGCAGCAAAGTTTAATTTACCCTACCAGATGGTGTCTTTTGGGCAACATTTTTATGTAGCTGACTTTGGTAACCATACCATCCGTAGAATTGATGCTACAACAGGTGAGGTGACAACTGTTGCTGGACTCGCCGGGACTTCTGGAACTGCTGATGGTACGGGAACAGCAGCTAAGTTTAAAAATCCTACTGCACTTGCAACAGATGGAACATATCTGTATGTAGGGGATTTTAGTAATTATACTTTAAGAAGAATTGAATAATTTTTTAAAAAATCAGTGAATTTCTACTGCTATCCAGAGTAAGGGGATCTTATGGATAAGTTGAGCGAGCACAGTGAGGTTGCAGCATTGTTGGTCAAAACCCCTGTAACTTATTTTGTAATAAAAAGGTGAAAAATCATGTACAATATTGTAATCATAGACGACCATTCTGTTGTTTTGGAGGGCATTAGTTCTATCTTACATAACTCTAAGTCTATAAATATACTGGGGAAATTCCGTGACCCCAGGGTTGCTCTATCCTTTATCCGAGGCAATTCCAATAAAATAGACATTGTTGTAACCGATCTAGATTTACCCGAAATGAACGGACTGGATCTAATCAAAAAGACAAAAGCGATAGACTCTCATATAAAAGTCATTTTGTTCACTTTCATTGGAGAGAAAAAATATGTACTGCAATCTAAGAAGCTCAATGTAGAGTCTTATGTACTGAAATCTGAAAGTATCTCCGTACTCCCTCGAATCATAACATCTGTATTAGGAGGCAAAATGTATTACAGCCCGGCTGTTAAGATTTTTTTGCAGGAAAAGGAGGATACTTTAGAGTTGAGTCAAATCCAAAAAAACATACTACATCTGCTCATAAAAGGCAAAACTGCTATAGAAATTGCGAACCACTGTGGAAGATCGAAAAAAACAATTGAATACCATACAGCACAGATGCGAAAACAATGGAAAGCTAAAAACAATGTAGAGCTAATTCATATATTGCAGGAGAAAGATGTTGTTTTATAAGAGCCTGTCCTAAAACAAAACTACAGGCTCTTGCAGCAACTCCTTTTACATAAGAATATACAGGTTTTAGGATATGCTGTAATAGTTTCAAAGGTTTTGGATTACGGAATCAATCTTTTTCATAACTTCTTTGTCTGATTTAGAGAAAATATGAGAAAAAAGTCCTTTATCATTAGGTCTAGTTTTTTTAAGATCCGTGCAAAGAATCATGGAAATATCAGCAAACTCACCGTTTTGCTGAATTGTTTCACAAAGCTCAATTCCATTCATTTCTGGAAAATAAAATTCAGTAATGATTGTATTTGGTTTGGTGTTTTGTAGCATTTCCAAACAACTTTTAGGATTTGCAAAGTCTATACAAAGTAGAGACTCATAAGAGGTTAACTCTTTTTTAAGTCTCAGTCTAAAAGCATCGTTGCTATCCACCAAAAATACGATTCTTTCATTGGAGGGTAGATAAACATTTACTTGCGTTCCTAGATCCACTTGGCTTTTAATTTCAATGTTTCCTCCATGAGCTTTGATTATATCTCGACAAAGCGATAGACCAAACCCTGTTCCGGTTTCTCCTTCGGTACCAAAAGAAACTTGTTTAGAAGTTAGGTGAAAAACTTTTTCTAACCTGTCCTCTGTCATCCCGATTCCATAATCAATCACAGATATGCAGTGGTACTTTGAACTGGCAGTAAAAAGTAATTCGATTTTACTATTTTTAGGAGAAAACTTTATAGCATTGGAAAGGAGGTTTTTTAGCAATTCTCCCATCAGC
>JBCCIA010000434.1:0-5266 GCA_039028475.1 Spirochaetota bacterium
AGAGTTTGCGGCGTTTCCAGGAATAGGTTCTGGATTTGTGTAGACGATCCAGGACGATTTCTAAGCGATCGAGTAGACCTTTGTAGCCTGGGTAAACTATAATTACAGCAATTAGGAGAACCCTATGGAACAAACAACCAAATACCCAGACTACAAAGGTCTACTCGATCGCTTAGAAATCGTCCTGGATCGTCTACACAAATCCAGAACCTATTCCTGGAAACGCCGCAAACTCTACCACAAGCTGGGAATGAAACAGCTTAAGCTCTTGCGACAAACCCTAGAACCTATGGACAATTAGGTATTACCAAAAACGCACCTGTAGCTTGGATATGGGCTATGGGTGTGTTAGACAACTTTTTCCTTGCAAAATCTGCTTGACTGCGAGTATTTTGCACGTTTAGATATGCCATTATGGCAAGATACATCAATCCATATACTGACTTTGGCTTTAAAAAGCTCTTTGGCGAAGAAGGTAGTAAGAATTTGCTACAGGATTTCCTCAAGCACCTGGAAGACTTTAATGATATCCCCGAAATTTTACAAGAAGAAGTATTTGTAGAAGGTTTTCAAAAAGCAGAAATTGCCAACTACAACCAAGAGGAAAGAGACACCTATGAAAAGAGTCTGAAGAGTTATCGAGATTTGAAGGGTGTATTGGATACTGCCTATAGCGATGGCGAAAAGATTGGTATAGAGAAAGGTGAAAAAAAAAGGAATAAGGAAGTTGTTGAAAATGGAATCCGTGCCGGTTTAACTGATGAAGTAATACAATCTCTTACGGGCTTATCAGTAGAAGAGATAAGTGCTATTAGAAAAAGAATCGATTTGGCATAGAAATTTTTATTTGATTACACCATACTATTCCCCACAAATGCAGCAGCAATAGCATCCCAAGCGTCGTCTAACTTGTGTTCGAGTTGGATGCGCAGGATGAGTTCGAGGGCTTGTTTGACGTCGGCTTTCTGTGCATTGCCGTTGCCTGTGATTCCCTTTTTAATTTGGGTAACGGTTGGTTCCATGATGGTGATGCCTTCTTCTGCTAGGGTCAGTAGTACAACACCACGCGCTTCATAGACTGAGCCTGCGGTTTTGCTGTTTTTATGAAAGAAGAGTTTTTCTACAGAGGCGTATTGCGGCTTGTGATAGCCGATAAGCTCACCTAACTTTTGTCGGATTTCGAGTAAGTTTTCTGGGCTAGGAGTTTTGGCTGCGACATCTATTACATTGTACTCCACTAGTTGGATTTGGTTGCGTTTTGAACCGCGTTCCAGGATTGCGTAGCCCACTCTGTGTGAGCCGGGGTCGATGCCTAAGATTTTCATAAGTAGTAAGCCATGAGATTGCAAAAAGCTATTTTTTCAATGTTTTTAAAATATCCTTGAAGGTCTTGTTTCCTGTTTTGAACTGTTCGTATGCAAAAGTATGATGTTTTTGGAGTAGGGAATGCCCTGGTGGATACCCTTGTTTTAATAGAAGACGACTTTTTACAAAAAAAAGAAATATCGAAAGGTGCGATGACCTTAGTAGATACCGAGAGCCAGACCAGCCTCTTAGCGGATCTGGATGGTAAGAAAAAAGAACTACGCTCCGGTGGTAGCGCGGCTAACACCATGATTGCACTTGCTAATAGTGGTGGTACCGGGTGCTATATAGGCAAAGTGGCAAATGATGAGAATGGTGCGTTCTACCGAAAGGACATGCAAAACGCGGGAATTGCCTTCGAGGTCGAGCCTGGCAAGGGGGCAACAGGAACCTGTGTCGTTTTAACAACTCCCGATGCAGAGCGAACTATGCTGACCAATCTAGGAATTTCCATTGAGCTTACCGAATCGGATATTGACTTAGATAAGCTAAAAAATTCTAAAATTAGCTATGTGGAGGGCTACCTATGGGATGGAGAGGGAACTAAGGCTGCTTCTGTAAAAACTATGGAAGAGTCCAAAAAACATGGCCTAAAGGTTGCGTATACCTATAGTGATCCGTTCTGTGTGGGTCGTTCGCGTGAGGATTTTATCCACCTTACCAAAGAGTACATTGACATCGCTTTTTGCAATTTCGAAGAAGCAAAAGCTATGAGTGGGGAAGAAGACGCTGAAAAAGCGCTCTCTTATTTAGGGGGACTTTGTGAGTTAGTTTTTATGACCATGGGTGCTGAGGGTGCGATGTTTTCTAGCAAAGGCCAAGTCGAAAAAGTTGCCGGTTTTCCCGTCAAGGCAATTGATACGGTGGGAGCAGGAGACGCCTTTGCTGCCGGTGTGCTGTACGGTTTGACGCATGGTTTGGATATGCAGAAATCTTGCCGTTGGGGGAATTATGCCGCATCTCGCATTGTTATGGAAATTGGAGCGAGACATTCCATTTCACTCAAAGAGAAACTGTCGGAAGTGCTAGGGTAAGCAAAAAGAAGTATGGAAGTGTTCACAAATTCTACGAACACTTCCTAATTGTATCTCTATTTTGGGGCTTGTTTTTGCTTGCGCATATTCTCAACACTGATCCCTAAAACCCAAAGTGTTACTAGAAGTACGCCAATTCCTTGGTACATATTCAGAGTTTCGGCGATCAAAACATAAGCCATAAATGTTGTGATTGCAGGGCCACTCGAACCAATCACCGAGGTTAGGGAAGGACCAATGAGCGGAACACCAGAATTATTTAACAGGTACCCAACCAAAGTGGTAACACCCAAGACACAGGTTCCAATCAAAAGTGGTGTCCAGTTGCCAGGTTTGACATAGAAGTCGAATAAGGGTAGTATGAGCAGGCCAAACAGCAAGATGGTTGCAAAACTAATAATGGTGAAGGGCGCTGGGTGCATCTTGGCTCCTTTGATAAGAATCATGTAGCCGGCAAATGCACAACCTGATATGACTGCAGCTGGTGCTCCTAAGATGTAGTTACTTGCTCCTCCTCCGGTAAATGCCTTTAAGGGAACGGTCATAAACCCACCAATGTAAATGGTCAGCATTGCGAATACTAGAGAGATGGGAGGTTTTTCTCCATAAAATACCCAAACCAAGATGATCGTGACTGTAGGGTAAATGAAGAATATGGTGGTAGCAATCCCGGTTGGTATACTCCCTAGAGCTAGGTAGATAGAGAATTGGGATGCAAAAAGACACAGTGCACTGCCAATAGCGGCTAACAAGCGTCCTCTATTGGTGTAATGAACCATGGAGCGAATATCTTTCCAAGTATTGGGATAGATACGAGGAGCAACGATGAGAGCCATTACCGGTAAAACAATGAGCATTCGCAGAACCATCAAAAGTAGAGAATTGCCCATGCTGGGAGAGAGGATACCACCCATTTCAAACATGCCAAATACATTGCGTTTGCTAAGAATGATCTTAGTTACGACATTCTGAAAGGAAAGCATCAAGGAAGCAATGATTACTAGTGTAAAACCTAGCTTTAAGTTGGAAGATTGGCTTTTATCTTCTTCTGGCTTACTTCCTTTGAGGGATTTTGATTCTGCTGTAGACTGAGACATAATTGCTCCTGAAAGAATAATTTCAGCTTGTTATTATCTAGTTTCGGAGAGTAGCAAAAATCAGACAATCAATTAATCTAAAAAAGTCTTTGCTCTCTTTCTTCATGACTGGTTTGACTTTTGCCACTGGTAGGAACTGTACGATTTTAGCTTTACAAATTTGCAATAATTTTGAAACTGCATCATATGACTGCACTAGGCTTACAAGAATCACCCGCGCAAGTCCAACAGAGTATGGGAAAAGTATATGTTGAGACATATGGTTGCCAGATGAATGAATATGACTCTGGTTTGGTGAAGAGCCTAATGCAAAAGTCACACTATACCAGTGCTTCTTCGATTGAAGACTCGGATGTGATTTTTCTCAATACCTGTGCTATCCGTGAAAATGCCCATGCAAAGATCTACTCTCGTTTGCAAAATTTGGGATATTTGAAAAAACGCAACCCTTCCTTGGTGATTGGCGTCTTAGGCTGTATGGCGCAGAATTTGGGAGATGATCTATTCCACCAAGAATTGCCTCTAGATTTAGTGGTTGGTCCTGATAATTATCGCAATTTGCCGCAGCTAATCGCCGAGATTCGTGGTGGCGAAAGGCTATCTCAGCTTACTCGTCTTTCTAAGACCGAGACCTATGATGAGATCCAACCAAGAGTTATCCAGGGAACTTTGGCTTTTTTGACAATCATGCGCGGCTGCAATAATTTTTGTACATTCTGTGTGGTTCCTTATACTCGTGGCCGTGAGCGTAGTCGTCCTCCCGTTTCCATTATCAGCGAAATCAATGATTTGGTGGATAACGGTGTCAAACAAATTACCCTCTTGGGACAAAATGTAAACTCTTATAAGCACGACGCGGATGATTTTGCCGCCCTGATTGAGAAAATATTACAGGAAACCAGGATAGAAAGAGTCCGCTTTACCTCTCCTCATCCTAAAGACTTTCCCTTACATTTGCTACAGCTAATGGCAAGTGAAGAACGTTTCTGTTCTGATATCCACCTCCCCTTGCAAGCTGGGAACGATCAAGTACTTGCCCATATGAAGCGCAATTATACGCAGAAAGAGTTTTTGCAGTTAGTCGATACTATTCGTGCTACCGTTCCTAACTGTGGTCTTAGCACAGATATAATCGTTGGTTTTCCGAGTGAAAGCGACTCGCAATTTGAAGACACATTGGAGGTAGTTCGTCAGGCGCGTTTTGATATGGCTTTTATGTTCAAGTATTCCGAACGAGAAGGAACAATCGCACAAAAGAACTTGCAAGACGATGTCCCGGAAAAAGCCAAAAGTGACAGACTGACTCGTTTGGTCGAGCTACAAACCAGCATTTCTCATGATAAAAACCAAGAACGGATTGGCCAAACCTTTTCTGTTCTGGTGGAAAATACCTCACGCAAATCGAAGGAAGATTTGAGTGGTCGTACCAATTGTGGTCGTATGGCGGTATTTCCTATCCCAAAAGGAAAGAAAGCGAAGGATATGATTGGTAAAATCATCCCTGTAACGATCAATAGTTCTACGAGTGCTACCCTCAAGGGTACAGCACTTTAAGGTTTTTCGATTGACGTTCTCTCTTCTCTGGCTAACTTCCTTGCAAAGAGACTGACACTAGCATTACTTTTTTTGAGAGTTTGGAACGTTCTTGCTTCAAAAAGAAGTTAGGCTTTGGCTTTGCCACTTTATAGGTATTGTATTCAGAGATGACTTTAAATCTATAGCCTATACCAAAGTAGTCTTTGAATTGTTGCAAATACTTTGCCGGTAAAA
>JBCCIA010000435.1:0-5252 GCA_039028475.1 Spirochaetota bacterium
AAAAGATTTTTTTTATTTTTTTACTGGAGGGAACAGAAAAGCTATACGATGCTTATCGCACAAGACCATACCAGATACATTTTTCTGTTACAGGTAGTCGTTTAGAACCTGTAGTCGTATCTTTTTACAGGTTCTGATTGTTTGGGAAGCTATTTTTTCTAGCCAGATAAATTCTTCAATTTCGCTTCTACTTCTTTACCTGCTTGTTCGAAACCTTTTTTCCCCAAAAGGGCAAACATGTTTTTCTTATAGGCTTCTACACCTGGTTGATCAAATGGATTGACTTGCAAAAGATAGCCAGAAACACCACACGCATACTCATAAAAATACACCAACTCTCCACAAGAGTGTGGGGAAATTTTAGGGATCTCGATTTCTAGAGCAGGTACGCCTCCCTCATAATGAGCAAGTCCAGTGCCAGCTCCAGCCCTTTCATTGACATAAGAGAGAGTTTTACCAGCGATATAGTTCAATCCATCTGGATCACCTTGTACTGGTTCTATAGTGAAATCTTTTTGGGGTTGTTGTACTTGTAGAACGCTTTCAAATAAGATACGCTCTACATCCTGGATGTACTGTCCCATAGAGTGTAAATCACTTGTAAAGCTCACAGATGCTGGAAATATACCTTTCTGTTGTTTTCCTTCACTTTCCCCATAGAGTTGTTTCCACCATTCGCTGAGGTAAAATAATCTAGGGTTGTAATTGACTAAAATTTCTATCTTTTTACCACTTTGGTACAATGCATTGCGATAGCTAGCGTAGAGTAGAGCTGGGTTAGATTCTTTTGGCTGTGTAAGAACCGTTTGTCGCATTGCTTTTGCACCAGTGACAAATTCATCTATAGAAATTCCGGCTGCCGCGATAGGCAAAAGACCAACAGGTGTGAGAACCGAATACCGACCGCCTACATCATCAGGAATGGTAAATGTTTTGAGGTTGTATTCATCTGATAATTTTTTTAAGGCTCCTTTTTGTGCATCGGTTGTCGAGAAAATTCGTTCTGCTAACTTATCACTACCATATTTTTTCTGCATAAGTTTGAGAAGGGAGCGAAAAGCAAGTGCTGGTTCTGTAGTTGTGCCTGATTTAGAAATGACATTGATAGAAAAATCTTTGTCTTGTAAAAATTCTAGTAATTCTGCATGGTAATCGGCGTCTAGGTGGTGTCCAGCATAGAGAATTTTTACCCCTTGTGTAGGAAAGAATGCTTGGTTTGCTTCAATGATAGCTCTGGCTCCTAGATACGAACCACCAATACCAACAACAACTAGGTATTCAGAATGATTTTGTATTTGGCGAGCAGTCGCTTGGATATCCTCCAACTGAGTGGTTTTGATCGTAGAGGGAAGATCTACCCAACCAAGAAAATCATTGCCCAAGCCAGTTTTTTCCTCTAATCGTTTGGCACATTCACTACTTTGTTGCAATATGGTTTCTACGTCTTGCTGCGAAAGCATGCCTTTGAGAAATCTTGTATTGATTTGTATCATTGTCACTCCTAAAAAATATACGTCAGAGAGACCTTATCGAAAATACAAGTTGAGCTGCAAGTCGCTTTTTTAGGATTTTTTGTGAAAAATCATAGGAAAATATATTTACTTTGACTAATTTTTTCCCTTTAAAATACTATAACCTATGTATGAGAAATTGCTCCGGGCAATAAATGAGCATTATGGGGAAAGTGAGTATGCTATTCGTCTTTTCACTGCTCCTGGAAGAATCAATCTTATTGGTGAGCACGTTGATTATCTTGGTGGAAAAGTTTTACCTGCAGCGATTGATTTTAAAATTTCCTGTGCTGTAAGAAAAAATGATCTTAAGCAATTTCGTGTATATTCTTTCCAATACAATTCTTCCCTCTGCAAAAAGCAACTTATGAAAGACCCTACAAACCCTTGGATCAATTATATTTTAGGAGTTATTTCTGAACTAGAAAAGAAGGGTTTTTCGATTGGTGGTTTTGATATGGCATTGGATGGAAATATTCCAGAAGGTGCCGGACTATCTTCCTCAGCAGCCTTAGAAGTAGTAGTTGCCTATGCACTTGCAGAAATATTTCAATTCCCTCTCGATAAAACAGAAATCGCGTTGCTGGCCCAAGCAGCAGAGAATAATTTTGTCGGTTTGAATTGTGGAATTATGGATCAATTTGTCATTGCCCATGGAAAAGCTGGTCATGCTTTGATTTTAGATACAGCCAAGTTGGCATTTGAGTATGTACCGTTTACCACAGAAGGGTATATAACTTACCTAATTCAATCTAATGTCAAACATTCCTTACAAGATAGCAGTTATAACCATCGGATTGAAGAATGCAATTCAGCACTGCAAAAAGTTCAAAATAACTTTCCTGAGGTTCTGGATCTGTACAGTTTACCCGAAAATTTTGCTGTAGATTCAGCTTCCTTGACTGGTACGGAGAAAAAAAGGGTAAAGCATGTCATAGGTGAGCGCAAACGTACCGATTTGGTATTACAGGCGATGCAAGAGGGAGATATTCCTACAGTGGGGGAATGTTTGTATGCTACCCATGAATCTTTAGCGAATCATTATGAAGTTTCTTGTCCTGAAACAGATTATTTAGTCGCTATACTCAAAGAATTAGGAGTTTTAGGAGCCAGAATGATTGGTGGTGGTTTTGGTGGTTGTATTTTAGTCATTGAATCACCTCTAACGGCAAAAGAGACACAGGAAAGAATCCAGCTGGCATACCAAGAGAAATTTGCTTTAGAGGCTAGCATATATGAGTTTACTACCAGTGATGGAGTGAAGGAACTCGCTTAGGTTGCATACCAGTTATGACTAATATGCCGGATTACACAGACGAAAAATACCATTATGATACTTCTATTATAAGCATTCGTACGATTGCCCATCGGGAATCTTTCCCTTCTCTCCCAGCAAACACAATTATCATTGAAATGGTTGGTGAACTCAATCTTTATTCTACACCTGCTTTTAAAGATATTTTGAACAATGTATATGATACGGGCGTGCGGAAGATTTTGCTTAGCCTCCAATCCTTGCAATATGTAGATTCTTCTGGTTTAGGAGTTATTCTAGGCTTTCAATCTAAACTCAGCAAAGATGATGGATATATCTGTATCTGCTCTCCTACAGAGAGTGTATTGGCTGTTTTGGAGTTGACAAAACTCAAACAAATCATGAAAATTCGCAATAGCTTAGAAGAAGCCTTACAAGAACTATGATGTGATTTTCTTTTTATAATAACCAGACCCCAATTCTGTTAAGAGTCCCTGTACTTCTAACTTTCCCAACTCGGCTAAAATATAGGGAAGGTTCTGATAAGAAAAATTCGGCATTTTGGAAATATGGAAGATCTCCTCTTTATTCGCTATCATACTCCACTCAATTGCTTTTGCTCCTTCAGAAATTAACTTGCGACCTCCACGGTTATTTTTCTGTGAAGGATGTGTGAAGACAAAAATATCCCTATTCTGTGCCAATGCGTGGTGTGCTGAGGAAATAGCTCCACTTTTGAGAGGAGCCTCCAGGATGAACACACCATTTGCTATGCCTGTGATGATTCTGTTGCGTTTAGGAAATGACCACTTGTTGGAAGGTTCTCCCCAACGCATTTCTGTGACAATGAGACCATTTTGGTAAGATTTTAGCTTTTGGTACAGTTCTCGGTTTTGCAAGGGGTATTCTTTATCCATACCAGTGGCCATTACTCCAATGACTGGAAGTCCACTTTCAACCGCTAGGTTCATGATTCTTTTGTCAATGCCTATGGCGAGTCCAGAAGTGATGCCTATATCTGTAGAATTTTGCATAAAATCTAGAATCGGAGAACATGCTTGTAAGGAAATAGAAGCTGGCCTTCGTGTGCCTACAACAGCCATATAGTTTCTGTTAAGTAAATCTTTATTGCCTTTGACAAAAAGTGTTATCGGAGGATCAAAAATCTTACGTAAGAGTGGTGGATAGGCCTCTTCAAAATATGTCACAACTTTCACTCCAGATTCTTCTGTGACTTGTTGCAAAGTTGGGACGGCTTTGCGGATTTTTTGCCTCTCCTCTTGGGAGATATTTCTCAGGCAAGATTCTAATAAGGACTCTATACTGGTGAAGGAAGAAAGTGTTTGTGACTTCCAGATCCATTGGTAAATAGCAGGAAAGGCAAAGTAGTATGCTAGAGAGGTGTTCATGGCAAACCTTGTTTCCTGTCTTGGATTTGTTTTAAATTGTTGAGGACATTTTGGTAGGATTGAAAATCTTGTAAGTCTTCTTGGATAATCCCTTTTTTTTTAAATTTTTCAATCAAACCTTTGATCGTTTGGTATTCTGACTCAGCTTCATCAATTTTACTAAGACGATACAAGAAATTAGCTCTAGCAAAGTGTGCAGGAAGAGAGCCTGGTTTTTTGCGGATGATGTTATCAATTAGCACCATTGCATCCTCCGTATATCGGTAAGGATTGGCGTTGATATCTTCTAATGGCCTCGAACTTCTAGAAGCATCGAAATAGATCAAAGCGAGTTCATAAGGATAGCGCATATCCTCAGGATCTTTGACTCGTAACGATTTGAAAATATCAATAGCAATTTGGGTTCTTTTTTGTTCCCAACCTCTATCTCGTGCAGCATTGGCGTAGGCAAGACCTGTTTCAAATAATAAGTTTTCGTTGAGTGATTTGTAGAGTAAGGTTTTTTCCCAATATACAATGGCACTTTCAAATGTATGGATGTTTGATTCGGGAAGATCTTGTTTATTTGCATTTTCTTTGAGAGCTTGTGTATAGAGCTTAGTGCCCATCTCGTAGTTACCGCTTCGCATATAGGCTCTTGCTATCTTCCAGGAAAGACTACCCGCCTCGTTGGTTTTGCGGATCAATTTACGAATTGCTTGGTCTAGTTCTTTGATCTCCCCTTGGGAAAGGTTGAGTTTCTCTTTCCATTTTTCAATATCTTTCTTAGATACAGATTTGGGCTTACTATTTGCTAGACTTCGTTTTTTTCCCCATTCCTTGATTTTGTCACAATGGATGAGATTTACTAGTAATACTATACAATATAAAATTCGCATCAGAATGTCCTCCTTGAATGCTTTGACTGCCAAGATAATGAATAACTGAATGGAGAGTACCGGTATTGCATATATTTGTTCGTTATGGTGTGTTTGTACATCTGTACTGCTCATTTTGCAGGCCCCATGGACCGCTGTGGCGGACTAGCACCATCAAGTCAATCAGCAATGGCAAATTCATCACGAACAGCAACAAGAC
>JBCCIA010000436.1:0-5236 GCA_039028475.1 Spirochaetota bacterium
AAAAGACTAAGAGGCTGTCCAAAAACACGATTTAAGCTCTTGCTATTAGCCTTTCTTATAAGAACCTGTCCATTACTACAGGCTCTTGCGGTTTACCCTTAGTGAAAGAATATACTTGTTTTCAGACACCCTGTAAGAATACATTCATTGCAAGACACGCAGTATGAAATTGTGTCTATTTATTTTTATTGACATGGGTTGTATGATTATGAAGTTTTACTCAGGAGAACTCTACATTGCATTTACTACCATTATTCCTCATATCTTCCACTTCTCCTCAGATCCAGATGTTTTACTTTACCATGTGTTTTCTTGTAGGTGTATTGGGGCGTAAATCCAAGATGGGTTTTTGGGGTTATTTATTTTTTTCAGCTCTCTTTTCGCCTATTCTTGGCTATCTGATCTGGGAAGCCTCGAGACCAAGGCTACGGTAAAAAGTAAGAGATATAGGAAGGAATGGGCCATTGTCGGACGTAAAGACTACTAGCAAATATTCATCTATTAAGAAGTTCTTTCGCTCTCTGCGGATAAAAGCTAGGCGCAATTTGCTGTATCTGACAATAACGTCTATTTTAGTTTTGGGTCTGTGTTTTATTTTTATCAAGAGGATTGTATATATCATCTTACCTGGTGAAGCAGCGATTCGCTGGAGCCTGTTTACAGGAACACAGATAGGTAAAGTCTACTCAGAGGGGATTCACTTCATCTCTCCGCTTGATAGATTGTATATATACAACGTGAGGATCCAAGAGCTTTCTCGTGAGATAGATGTACTGACCAAGACAGGTTTAAAAGTTCGCTTATTCTTGTCTATTCGCTATGCTCCGCAACAGAATATTCTTGGTTTACTGCACCAAAAAGTGGGTCCAGATTATGCCAATGTAGTGATCATTCCTGAAATAGAAGCCGTTTTACGTGAAATTATTGGAACCTTAGAAGCCGAGCAAATATATACTACTGGTAGAGAGGTGATAGTAGAGGCAATCAACAATGCAATAGAGCAAGTTGCGCAGCGGTATATAGATGTAGACGATGTTCTCATCAAACGCATAACTCTCCCGGAAAGTATTGAAAAAGCGATAAAGTTTAAAATTGAACAGAAACAATTGGTAGAAGCGCATAAATTTATGGTCTTGAAAGCCAAAGAAGAAGCGAAACGCAAACGCATTGAGGGGGAGGGTATTCGCGACCGCTTGAAGATCATAGCTTCTGCAATCCCTAAAGGTGAGATTCTCAAGTGGGAAGGTATCAAAGCGACTAAAGACATATCTACTTCACAAAATGCTAAGGTGATTGTCATAGGTGGTGGGAAAGATGGCTTACCCATTATCCTCAATTCAGAGAAATAATGCGAATGAAATGTAATATAGCTTTTGTATTTTTGTCTACAGTGCTAGTTATATTCTTTTCTACTTGTGATTACTATACCTATTCTTCGAAAAAGCGAGCAGAACTGGCTTCTTCTGGTGAAAACGATATCCATATAGCGATTGTTGATTCTTCTAACTTCCAAGGGCAGTTTTTGTTAGGTGTGAAACTTGCGCTGAAAGAATTGAACTTGCATAAATCTCTTCCAAAGCCCATTCGTGCTTCGTATTTGGACGACGGAGGTTCTATTGAAGAAGGTCGAAAAATCGCACGCGACCTATCGTCTGAATATGAAACGATTGCTGTCATAGGGCACCAAGATTCGAATATAGCGATAGCAAGTTCCATTATATACGAAGCGAGTGGTTTGCTTTTTATCTCTCCTCGTGGCATGCAAAGTGAGCTTATCAAGTCAGAGAACAACTTTACCTTCCGCAACTTTCCCTCCGATCGCGAAATTACCCAGGAGTCTGCTCAATTTGCCATCCGGAATAAATACCAAAAGATGGTTATAGTGTATGATAGGGATAATACGACAAAACGATATGCAGAGTTGTTCCAAAAGTATGCAACCGATGTTGGAGTTAAGATAGTATCTGTGAAATCGTATTCTAGTTGGGAGAAGGATTACCGTAAGCTGATAAGTGAGATTTTACAAGGCAAGGAGCTTGATGCCATACTCCTGAGTGGAACGCTTCCTTCAGCGGGAGAGTTTATCAAGCAGGCACGGAATATTGGCATTGCCGTTCCTATCCTAACTGGTCCTTTTTTGGATACTGCCAAACTTTGGAAGTTCATTGGAGAAAAGCCAAAAGAAATCATCGTACCTACTCCCTTCAATCCTGATTTACCGGGAAACCAAACGAGAAGTTTTGTGAAAAAGTTTCGCCAAGCATACGACTCAACCCCCGATACTGCGGCTGCACAAGGGTATGATGCAGTGAATTTACTCGCGACTTCTATTCAGAAAAGTCAGTCCTACGTTCCTATCGTGTTGAGCAAGACCATAGGTTTTTTGCAAAATTGGGAGGGTGTAACAGGCTTGTATTCCTTCCAAACCAATGGCAGTCTTCGTCGTAAACCTGTGTATTTTAAGGCAATCGATGGCGACAAATTCAGGTTTTTAGAATCAGATCTTTTGCAAGGAGCTATCAATCCCTTTGATACGACTGCGGAACTCGGCAAGATAAGGATAGCGATTAAAAACGATGATATATCTTTAGACCCAGCTTTTGCCACTGGTGGTATGTCTGGCGAAATCAATGAACAATTGTTTCTTGGTTTGACAGATATCGACCCCAATAACTATTCTGTTGTTCCAGAGTTGGCTAGTAGTTGGACAGTGGGGGAGGATGGCAAGACGTATGTTTTCAAACTGCGTGAAGATGCGAAGTGGAGGAATGGGGAAAGTGTCAAAGCGAGTGACATTGAGTTTGCGATCAATCGCAATCTCGACCCTAGCCTGGAAGTTCCTGGTGTAGAGTCTTTGTTCGTTCTCAAGAATGCAAGAAAGGCTTTCGCAGGGAGGTTGCGTGAGAATGAAAAAGTAGGAGCCGAAGCACTCGATGAATATACGATTCAGTTTACTTTGGCAGAGAAAGCAAGCGATTTTCCTGCTTTGGTAGGTACGGGAGTGTACAAACCACTACCCGAAAAAGTTGTAACACAATTTCCCAAAAGGTGGTTGGAACTTGCCAATCTGCAAACCAATGGTTCTTACTATCCAGTGTTATGGAAGAAAGGTTTGGCTTTGGTGTTGAAGAAGAATGATAGATACTATGATGCGAAACAGACTCGTATTCGTGAGGTTCGTTATTTAGTGATCAACGATGATGTAGCTGGTTTGGCTATGTTTAAGAACAACCAATTGGACATTTTTGGAGGTAATTTTTTACCGATATCTTCCAAACTGATGAAACTTATCAAATCGGATAAAAAGTTGTTTGCTTTGCACCAGACTAGGTCTGATTTGTCTACCTATGGACTTTTGTACAATACGAATTTAGTACCTCTTGACAATTTGGATGTGCGGAAAGCGATAAGTACTGCTATCAATCGGGTGTTGATTACCAAGTTAGTTGTGCAAGGGGAACACAAAGCGTCTAGACTTTTTTCTCCAGAGTTATTGGTGAAAAACAACGGCAATGTGAGTAGTTTTGGTATTGGCTACGACCCATTTGTAGCAACTAAATTATTGGCTAGTGGTGGCTATAACAAAGGGATTGGTTTTCCTGTAATTACACTGGGCTATACCCGCAAGCAGGATAAGAGAGTAGCTGTTGCGCTCAAGAAGTCTTTGAAGCATATCTTAAACATAAACATTAGTTTGGTCTATGCAAGAAGTGCGGAACAACAGGCAAATTCTCACCTTGCTTTGGTTTATAAAAAAGCAGATTTTTTTGGTCCTGGTTACTTTGTCAGGCAGTTTTTCAATCCGGCAGACTCCCCGTATCTCGCAGGTTCTGTAAGTTCGCCGTTAAAAGATATTTTTGCAAGCGCCGAAGAGACGCTGGGGATTGAGCAGCGGTCTTCTCTGTACCAAAATGCAGAAAAGTTAATTACTGATGATTTATGCCTGGGAGTTGCAATCTATAATGGTTATGCGCATTATTTGGTGAACGCAAGGGTTTCAGGTTGGAACCACCAGGTGATAGGAGGGCAAAAGATTCGCGATTGGAACCTTTCCCAGTAGGACGTAGTAAGAAACAAGAATTATGAAAAGAATGTATACAATAAGTTTTGCAGTAGCGGTATTGGCATTGTTAGGAATCGGTATCTTCTTTGCCTGGAAAAGCAAGCTCTTTGACAGGAACTATATCACCATAGCTGTAGTTGGGCCTATCAATGGGGTGAGTAAGCGAGGCAATGCTATCTGGAATGGTGTTAGTCTTTGTATAGATGAAATCAATGAACAGGGTGGCATTGATGGTCGCCAAATAAAACTATTGGCCTTTGACGATGGGGACGATCGCAGGCTTGCTATCCAAAAAGCAGAAGAAATTGCAGAAAATAGAGAAATCAACTTGGTACTTGGCAATAATTTAAGTTCTACGTCCATAGCTGCTGGCCGTATCTACAAAAAGAAAGGTATCCCTGCGATTACTGCTTCTGCCAGTTCTGTATCAGTCACTAAAAATAATGAATGGTTTTTTAGAGTGAGTTCGAACACAGCTTTTTCGGGTAAGTATATTGCCAACTTTATGGCAAAAAACTTAAAAACGAAAAAGGCTAGTATTCTATTTGATAAAAACTCTGTAGGTTCTAGTCTTTCGCGGAACTTCGAAAGCCAAGCGAATAATTTGGGGATTGAAATTGTAAAAAAATGGTCTTTTGATTCTGAAAAAATCAAAACTGATGGCAATGCCTCCAAACTAGATGTAGAGATCCAAAAGGTAGTTAGTGAAGTTCTTTCTACGCAAGATCCAGGAATGATCTTTCTAAGTATGTTGAATAGCGAAAGTGTTAAGGTATTGAAATATTTAAGAAGCTCTGGTATAAAACACCAAGTTTTTATTGGAGATGAATTTTCAGCAGAATCGTTTAGAATGTTCCAAGAGTTTCCCAAAGAAAGAGCTATTTTAGGCTACTATTCCAATGGAGTATATGCGGTTACACCTTTTCTGACAGATGTTGCGAATAAAGAAGCCAAAGTTTTTATAAAGAAATATAAAGAAAAATACGGTGTCGAACCAAGTTGGCATGCGGCTAGTTATTACGACGCAGCCTTAGCGGCGGTAAAAGCAATTAGGAACGCGGAAATTGTTGACATTACTAAAACAAAGCTAAGCAGATTACTGATTAAGAAAGCATTGCAAAATATTGATAATCATGAAAAAAGCATAGAAGGAGTTACGAAGAGAATTTACTT
>JBCCIA010000437.1:0-5208 GCA_039028475.1 Spirochaetota bacterium
CCAACCGGCATCAACTGTAGAGCTTCGGTCCAACCCTTAATCACTCGATTCGCAGGAAATACAACCGGTTTTCCTCTACCATAAGAACTATCAAAAACATCCCCGTTGAGAAGAGTACCACGGTAATGAACTTTTACTCTATCTGTTGGACCCGGCTTTTGGCCTGTACCCTGTCGCAATATTGTATACTGCAATCCGCTTGCCGTTGTTTTCACACCCTGTTTTTTCTTATTTTCTAAAAGGAATGCTTCCCCTTCTTTTTTATTTTGAACTATCTGGGTTTTCATCTTTTTGACTGATTTCTCTTGTAACTTTTTCGAGTAGCTCATTGAAATTTTTTGCATTTCCTGGAGAGAAAAAATAGGCTTTTTTCCCTCTTGTGCAGCTTTTAAGCCCTGGAAAAGGATATCCATATCAATATCTTCCTTGTCAAAATCTTTAAATTGTCTGCCTATATTGGCCCCTAGTACATAACTGAACTTTTCTTTTTCATTTTTTAAGTCTTCTTTGGTAGTGATTTTAGCCTTGGAATTCAGCAAAAACACAAAAGAAATTATAAATATTTGGATTCTTTTCAAAAGTCTCTCCTTCTTGATAACAACTGAAAAATACTATTTCCGATTTGGTTTTTAGGTTTCCTATATCTAATTCGAATATTGATCGTAAATTCATTGATTTCTATACCAACTTTATTTTACATTCAGTTGTATTACAAGTAAAACTATGAAATATTGCTCCAACTGCGGCCACTCTCCACTCGAATATAGCATTCCCAAAGACGATAATAGATTACGCTATCATTGTAGCTCCTGTGGAACGATCTATTATTCCAACCCCAAAATTGTCGTAGGTTGTATCCCCATTTACCAAGATCAAGTGATGCTCTGCAAACGTTCCATAGAACCCCGCGCGGGGTATTGGAATCTACCAGCAGGATTTATGGAAAATGGAGAAACACTGCAGGAAGGTGCTCTGCGGGAAGTGTGGGAAGAAGCTGAGACAAAGGTAGAAATCCAACGAATGCACACTGTGTATCATGTAGGACATGCCAATCAGATCTATTTTTTCTTTCTCGCAAAAATGGCAAAACTGGAGTATAAAATCGGCATGGAAACAATGGAGATACAAATGTTCCCTCTCTCCGATATCCCCTATGAGGATCTTGCCTTTCACTCCAATGTTTTTACTTTGCAGAAGTACATCGAAAATCCTGATTTCCAAGGCATACATTACGGAAAATCTACCCCAGAAACTCGACTGATCTTTAAAAAGAAATAGGTCTTATGGGGCAAAAGATCGCAGTCGGCTATGGCCATCGAGTGAAATTTCATCTCTACTCTAACTGTGCACGCAAAAACTTGAGCTGTTTGTGCAGCAGCTTGTGGTACTTCTTACGGCGTTTGCGTGGGTAAGCTTTTCTTTTGTTGTAAAGGCGGTCGATCAACACTTCCATCCTGTCAAGCAGGGCTTTGTAATCGCTTTCATCGATTGGTTTCATAGGTAATACCTCTTTCTTGTAAGTTATGGGTAACCTATAGTACAAAAGACTTGACCGTGTACGGAGAGTACACAGAGTTTTATTGCACCATAGGTGTAATGTTTCTCAGTCTGGACAAGGTTTGACGGCTCTGGCCAGGCTGAGAGCTTTTTCACATAAGTACATTTTTACTATTGATGTACTTAGATACTGTGATAGTGGTATGGAAATCTGTCTACTGTTTTTTTGGAAAAGGTGGCATGTTGCTAGAAGAAACTGTGTAACAAAGGGAAAGTTTGCTTTTGCAAAGGAAAAGCCTTGCTTTTATTCATATAACGACGTTATTAGTCGTCTAATGGTATAAGGTAAAATACACTCATTGAATTGGAAATACTATGAAATATCTATCTCTACTTTTACTTGTTCTTATTAGCTGTAAAGGCAGTTCTAATACGTCAGGCGATAACTTTATACGGGCTTTTGCCTTTTTTGGCAATACCTCCAATGAAACACTCTCACTTTCTATCTCCGGTTCTCTTAGTCAGGATAGTACTAGCCTCAGCAATACTGTAATCGCAACCAGTGCCTCTTCTCTTAGCACATCGACTTCCGTCCAAAATAGGAACACAGGTAGCAATTCTATTCGTTGTATTGACCATGATCTCGCTACTGATTCTGTCAGGTGTTTGCTTTTGATAGATACGGGCAATATATCTGGTGCTACAGATGGCTGTTTTCGTGTGTATTATAGTTCCTCTCGCAATAGTAAATTACAATCAATTGCTAGCTTTTCTTCAATTAGTGCAGGTACGGTAATCCAGTATCTTGTCCAAGGTTCCATTCCTAGCGATACCACCGCGTTTTCTCTGTATTCCTGCAATGGTGGTGAGACTTTTCTAGCTTCCGAAGCTTTTATCGATTATACAGATTCCAATGCTGTCTTAACAGATTCCAGTGGCAACTACACCGTAAGTTTGGAATCGGGTAAAACTCACACACTGAGTATTCGTCGTCCCTCCGGCGATGTTGGTGATGTAAGTGTGGATTTGACTGCGGTTACTACGGAAAGTGGTATGAATGAAATCAAAGAGGATCCATCGAAACTTGCCATAACCACTCCTACGACAGTGAGTAATACAATTACTATTAATGGACCTGTGACCGGCTCTACTTCGACTACCAGCACAACTTCGACATCAGGGACTACAGTCGATAGCAATTCGACAACTACAGCAACGATTGATAGTACCACTCTGACTACAGAAGTCAATAAGGATACATCTTTAACTCTCACCAATCCTATAACTACAACAACTACGACTCCTTCAACTCCTACGACTTATAGCATAGGTGGAACAGCCAGTAACCTTCCCGGGACGATTGTGTTGCAAAACAACGGAGGTGATACTCTCTCTATCAGCTCTAGTGGTAGTTTTACTTTTCCTATAGCTATAACAAGCGGGGGAGCCTATGCGGTAACGGTTTTAACCCAACCTACAACTCCATCTGCAGCATGTACTATAAGCAATGGCAGTGGAGTAGCTACATCCAATGTAACAGGTATAAGTATTTCCTGTATTTGTGGGACAGAAACCTATCCATGGGGAACTTTTACGGATATGTGCGATGGAACCGTAAAGTTGGAGGTGGTAGCTAATACCTGGGGGCTTGTGAGCTATTCAGCCACAACTTTGTATTATATGAGGTGCACTCATGGCCAGACCTATCGTTCCGTCGAAAATGATTGTCAGGGTGCGGGAAGTGGCGGAGATAATTGGAATGCAAATAATGCAAAAGTCAAATATTGCAGTGTAGCCGATAATAGTTGCAATGGAGGAGCACACCCAGGAAGCCTGGACGGAAACGGGACCAGTGAGGCATATACTACCTGTAATAATTTGAATAGTAGTCCTCTGGGAGGGTTTGCAGGTCATACAAATTGGCGGGTTCCCACAATAGATGAGCTTAGGTTACTGGTAAAATGTAATAATCCTGTAAATATCACTGAAAATGACAAAAATTGCGCTAATTCAACTTTAGGACTTGGAGGTATTACTGCTCCAACTATCAGTAATTTATTTACAGAAACCCCCTCTGGCTATTATTGGAGTTCTGTTTCGGGCAGTAATAGCGACGCGTGGTACGTCCTTTTCTCCCAGGGCCTCGTAGACAACAACGGCGGTAAAGCGGATAGTAATTATCTTCGTTGTGTATCCGGACCTTAGCATTGATTATTCGGTCATTTGAATCTTCCGCCTATGGCTCGATACAAAATATTTTCCTTAAAAAAGTATTTCATACTACGGTTGAACTCTCCACGAAGCTCACCCCCTGTTCAGGCCAGACCCGATAATACAGCTATTCATTCATGAGTGGTTCTATATATATAAACGGTAGTAAGCTGTAGACTTTGTAAAAATATCTCAACCTTTCTGGCTATCTTCTTGATCCACTAATGAAACAGGCTTCTCTGTAAAGAAGTCTCCATATACTTCTTCTTCAAATCTTTCGCCTGTTCCTATATGATAAACCGGAGCTGTATCCAAACGTTTGTCTAATTCTAAAGGTAGTGCTTGGAAAGTAAATTTACTAACTCCACTCCTTTCCAAGACCAACACCCTCATAAATCTCTATATGCGCTTTATCACTATCGACAACTTTTTCATCAATTTGATCAGTCATTTCTTTATTGGTTTTTGTGAACCTTTCTTTAGCTTTGTCTGTAAAATATCCATGCCTGTTAAATAGGTATATAAACAAAAAATAAGTATGAAAGCTGCTCTGTAAAGTGATTTTTTCGACTTATAATTCCATCGAATGAAAAATCCCTTGTCACCATTTCCTTACAAATCAGTCTAAATTCTGGGTATTTCTTATGTTAATTGCCAATCCTATATATGATGTATTTTTCAAATTCCTCCTGGAAGACAATGAAATTGCCAAAGAGTTTATCGGTACTATCATTGAGGAAGAGATCCTCGAACTATCCCTAAAACCACAGGAAAATACCATCCAAATGAAGGAGTTCTCTTTTACTGTTTTAAGGATGGATTTCCACGCAGTCATCAAAACAGAAGAAGGTAGTAAAAATATTCTTATCGAAATGCAAAAAGGAAAATACCTCGATGATTTGAGGCGATTTAGAAATTATTTAGGAGAACAGTATTCCAAAGATAAAGAGAATCTGCCGATTATAACCATTTATTTTTTGGGCTACCCTCTTGATGAAAAACTCCCGGCAGCTACATTTGTAAAAAGAGACTATTTTGATAGATTTACCGGCAATAAACTACAAGTGAAAAATTCCTTTATTGAAGCGTTGACCCATGATAGTTATATCATTCAAATCCATCTATTGAAAGAAAGTTTGCAATCCAAATTGGAAGCTGTACTTTCCATCTTTGATCAAACCAAACAGGCAACGGAAGGGTACATTTTAAGTTTCCCGGATGAATTGCCAGATTTGGAAATACTAAAAAAAATTATCCAGCGTTTGCAAATGGCAGGGGCCTCAGAAGAGTTGCGCAAAAAAGCAGAAATAGAAAACGAAGTAGAATCTTCTTTCAAAACTTTGGCTCGCCAAATCCAAGAGAAAGATCAAACGATACAGGAAAAAGACCAAACAATACAGGAAAAAGACCAAGCAATACAGGAAAAAGACCAAGCAATACAGGAAAAGGAACGAAAGTTACAAGAGCAGGAACAACTTATTTCCGAACTAAAGAAAAAGC
>JBCCIA010000438.1:0-5184 GCA_039028475.1 Spirochaetota bacterium
AGTGGCTGCTACTTCAGCACATGTTAGCCGTGCAGATGGGACTAGTGATGCTCCGCAGCATGTGGAGCGTTTATTACACAATGGTATACGACCGCAATTGTCTCTTGCGAATGGTTGGTATAAGATCGAAATCACCGGAGGGGAAACTATGCAAGACAATGGTTTAGAACCAACATTTGAATTCCGACTCAGAAAAAGCAAGCAGCAGCCACAGCATTCAGGAGACATTCAGTATAGGTTTACGATAGATAGTAGTGAATACTGATACTATATTCCTTACAGCGTATTTTAAAAGAAGTTTATTCTTACACAAAAGGCAAGCTGCCAGAGCCTTTAGTCATGTTTTCAGATAGGCTGTTATAAGCCTCAAATAGTTTATTGACATCCTAAATACTGCTATTGTTACTATTCCTATAAATATGTACAAAATACTAACGATATGTAACCTAGTATTTCTTCTATGCATCTATCTAGCTGATCTTAGTCTCTTATTAGCATCACCTGCTATAGAAGTTGCCCACTGGTGGACTTCCAAAGGCGAGGCCAAGGCAGCAAAGTTTTTGCAAAATGCCTTAAAGAAAAGAGGCTATAAGTGGAAGGATTTTATCATCACTGGCGGTGGTGGCGGAGACCATACAAGTGTCTTGCAGGCAAGGGTCTCTTTAGGGACCCCACCCTCTGCTGTAATAACATTCATGGGGCCTAATGTTTGGGATTTAGGTTCTAAATTAAAACTCGCAAATCTGGATAAAGTCGCTTTCCGCAACAATTGGAAAAAAAAATTACACCCCTTGGTAAATAGAATGGTACAGTACAAAGGGCATTATGTGGCTGTTCCTGTAAATGCACACCGCACCAACTGGATGTGGATCAACAAAAAGGTTTTTCAAAAAGCAAAAGCAAAAATTCCTAGAACCTGGAATGAGTTCTTCCAAGTAGCAGATAAGATAAAGAAAGCAGGATTCATCCCACTAGCTCATGGAGGAGAACCCTGGCAGGATGCCACACTTTTTGAATCCGTTCTTCTCGGTATAGGAGGAGCGTCTTTTCATAAGAAAACTCTGGTAGATATGAATGAAAAATATATCAATAGCCCTACCATGGTAAAAGTATTCCAAACAATGAGACGCCTGAAAAACTATATGGATAAAGACTCGCCCGGAAGGTCTTGGGACAATACCACGAATATGCTTATCAATGGCAAAGCAGCCATGCAGATAATGGGGGATTGGGTTAAGGGTGAGTTTTTATTACAGAATAAGAAGCCGGGAAAAGACTTTCTTTGCAGGCCCGCACCCGGAAATCAGGGTATTTTTGTCATCGATGTAGATGCTTTTGTTATGTTCAAGGTCAAAAAAAAGGGCTTACAAAAAGGACAGATTGCCCTAGCACAGACATTGATGGAACCTAGTGTGCAAAAAAGATTTAACTTAATTAAAGGTTCTATTCCTTCTCATTTAGGAGTATCCTCTAAAGGATTTGATTCCTGCGGAAGACAGTCTATGCGCAGTTTGCGAAAGGATAAAGTAGTGCCAGCCTTTGCTTTTGTACAAGCAAACACACCAACTTCCCATAAGGCAATGGTACATCTTATAACTTCTTTTTTTAATTCCGATATGCCAACAAAAGACGCAGCCAAAAACCTTGCACTGATGGCAAGGATATCAAAATAAATGTGAGTCCTTATTTGATTCAATGAAACCATGAAACTTCGTAATAAATTTATCCTATCGTTTTCCAGTGTTATACTCATCTCCACATGTCTGATGATTGTCGGTGCTGTTCTACTGAATAAGACAAATTTTGAAGATTCTCTAGAAAGTCGTTTCCAAGTGGCCCAGGATTTGATCCATCTAAACCTAAACGGACTTATCAATGATTGGGAAAACTCGCTCTCTTTAACGATTCGCAATAGAGAAACTACTAGAGAACTATTGAGTTCTCTAGCTGCTCCCAAACCAATTCGTTTTAACTTCTTTAAGTTTATATACGAAGTTGCAGAACTTTCCAAAAAACACAGCATAGCACAAACTTCTATTCATTTTATTTCTGCCTCGAATCCGAACTTTCAAATTTATAGCGTAAGCAATAGGGAAAGAATATTCACTTTTTCCACGCAAAAAGATAAGCCAGGAGATGATTTAGTGGAAATTGGAGTAGATACCTATGGCTTGCTTCTTCCTAAATTTAACCAGGCTCAAAAAGAGGAAATGAAACTACCACTCAGTCTTGCTACCAAAGAAAAATCAACCAAACTGCATTCGCAAGCGAACCAGCTTTATTTTGACATACACTTTCCCATTACCAATGATAGCCTGGGTCTCAAAAAAAGTCAAACAGAAGGCTTTGCCTATTTAGGTCTGAAATACGGAGTGGCTCGTTCTTTCCTCGAACTAAAACCAGAGTGGAGGAAACATCTAGAATCGCAAATGAATATCAAATTCGATATCCATTTACCTGATGGAAAACATGGTCTCGGAGATATCGACCAGGCCTTAACGTCTACTGAGTTACAAAATAAAAAGATATACTATCGTACAGTAGGAAATATAGAGTATATCAGTAGAATCATTCCTATTGAGCGCAAAGGGAAACAATTAGGTTATATTGTGAGTTCTGTACCCCAGTCTGTATTGCGTTCACAGATTCTGAAAACAGGCTCCGTACTACTTATCATAGGGATATTTGCACTGGGTTCTTCTATCATACTGGCCATTATACTCGCGTTGTATCTTGTGCGCCCTATAAAAAAATTGGAAGAGCAAACCAGATTGTTTGCTCAGGGAAATTTACAGCAAGAAATCGAAACAGGTGGAAAGGATGAATTAGGCTCTTTGGCAAAGAGTTTTGCCTTTATGGGAGACGAGATTCGTAAAAAAGTAGGTGAATTGAAAAACTCCAACGAGGAACTGGAAGATGCACGTGAATTGTTGAAAAAACAAAACTTGGTTTTACAACAAACCAATGAGTCTATACAACGTTTTGTTCCCAACGACTTTCTGGTTCATATGAACAAATCTTCCATCCTCGATGTAAATTTGGGGGATTGTTCGCAAAAACATATGGCGATACTCTTTTCGGATTTACGCTCTTTTACCAGCCTCTCTGAGAATATGACTCCTGAAGAAAACTTTAACTTTTTAAACTCTCTTTTCAACCAAGTCGTACCTGCTATACGCAATAATGAGGGGTTTATCGATAAGTACATTGGAGATGCTGTAATGGCACTTTTTAGCGGTAGTTCAGACAATGCGATACGAGCGGGGATTGATATGCTCAAACAACTAGAAGAATACAACCTTGTCAGACAGGGTAATAAGATTCGTATGGGTGTTGGTATACACAACGGCCATATGATGCTGGGAACTATTGGTGAAAAAGAAAGAATCGAAACAACGGTGATTAGTGATACAGTAAATTTAGCTTCCCGTTTAGAATCTATGACAAAAGCATATGGCGTATCTATGCTAATCAGTGAAGACTTGTACAAGAGTCTAAATTCCAAAGATACATTTGCCATCCGAACTATCGACAGGGTCTTAGCAAAAGGAAAAAAAGAACCGGTGTCCATACTGGAAGTGTACGACGCCGATCAACCTGAAATTTATGAATTGAAATCAAGAATACGAGATGATTTTGAAAAAGCAGTATCGTTGTACCAAACGAGGAAGTTCAAAAGAGCCTTAAAGTTATTTCATAAGTGCTTGGAACAATTCCCCAGTGATACACCTAGCGAACTGTATATACAGCGATGCCAATATTTTATACAAAATGGATGCAAAAAAGATTGGGATGGAGTTACAAGTTTTAACCATATCGGAACATAGCAGTGGCAAAAACCAAAATCTATTTTTTCGCGATTGGATTAAATAAGGACTCACAGAGTTTACAAGCCTGGAATCTGACGATTCACTTCCTACACTCCTACCTAGCGTCCCCTATTCTCTCCCCAAAATATCACTTCTCCAGAAAAAAACACAAAAACTATCCGTTACCTACTGTTTTGGCTTCTAACGACTAATTTACAAAAAACGTTCTTATTCGATCCTCATAGTATAGTTTACTTTATGGTCATCATGAATCCTAAAAGTTCTCATGATGAGTTTTTCAAATTACTCTTTCGGGAAGTAAAAAATGCGGCTTCCTATTTTCAAAACAACTTTCCCAAGAAACTACTTGCAAAAATGGATTTTGCCACTCTAAAGTTAGAAGATGGCACTTTTGTAGATGAAAGGTTACAAGAAAAGTTCTCAGACATTCTCTATAGTAGCAAGATCCAAGGAAAAACTGGCTACATATACATTCTTCTTGACCACAAGAGTCAGCCAGACAAATACACAGCATTGCAACTTTTGAAATATAAGATTTCTATTTGGGAACGGCATTTGGACAATCACAAAACTCGCGGCAACTTACCTTTTGTGTTTCCCGTTGTTCTTTACCACGGTGCAGAAAAATGGAGGTATGGTAACAACCTAAAAGAGATTGTAGAGAATGTGGAGGGGCTGGAAATATATATTCCTGATTATACCTTTGCACTACACGATCTCTCGCATTTTTCCGACGAGGAGATCAAGGGTGAAGTTGTATTACAAATCGGAATCCACCTTTTGAAAAATATCTATTCAGAAGATTTGCCTGAAAAGTTAGAGAATATATTTGAACTTTTCCAAGAAATAGAAGACGAAAAGCAGGGTTTGAAATGGATACGGGCAGCTATGAAATACCTTGGTGGCTCAAGTAGCAAGAAAACAATTGACAAACTAAAAAAGGTGTTAGAAAATACAGAAATCAAAGGAACGAAAGGAACAAAAGAAATTATGGCTACGTTTGCAGAAGAATTGATACAAGAAGGCTATGATAGAGGTCTCTTAAAGGGAAAAAACCTGACAGAACTGCGAGAGAAACGAGCAGATCGAAAAAGAAAACTTCGTACGGCAATTCGTTTGCAAGAAGAAGGTTCCGAACTGGCATTTATCGCTAAAATTATAGAATTGGATACCAAATACCTGGAGACATTTTTCCAAAGAATCGGTCGTTTTTAGTAGTTCTGATGATAAATATATTCCTTCTTTGACGTTAAACGCTTTTATTATATTCAAATCTCAACCTCATAGTAACTATTTAAAAAAATAGTAGACAAATTTTATTTTTCACAGAAAGCTATCCACATCCGTTCTTTAG
>JBCCIA010000439.1:0-5179 GCA_039028475.1 Spirochaetota bacterium
CTCCATTGGTGACTGGCCAATATATGCAATTTAGAGTTAAATTCAAATAGAGGATAGGAGAACAAATGGTTTAGGCCTGCATTAGTGCTAAAATGGTTTGAAAAAGCAACTACCGTATTCCAATCGACATTAGGATCATCATTATAACGGTATATTCTGATATAGGGAGAACCAGGTTTCTCAGATAAGGATAAATATAGTTTTGCATTAAAAACATACATTCCACCGATCCTGGTATTACTGTCCCAATTGGTATTTACATATCCCTTTGCACCATCAACAAAACTCCAAGCAGGGGATGCATCATTAGAGTTGTAGACAGCAACATGAGTTTTATGATGATTCGCTCCATAACCGGCAATGTGTTCTAACCACGCAATGTACAATTGAGAGTTATAAACGACTGCATGAGCTACGTCATTTGCATAACTATTTCCATCATTTGAAAAGAAAGCATTTTCTGTATTTATTTTATTCAACCCAATATCGGAAGCATTGCCATCGACAAAAGTCCATGCTGGCGAAGAATCATTTCCATTGTATACAGCAGCTCTCACCTGTGTTTTAGCAGAAGAGTTTGTTTCTAACCAAATAGCATATAGCTTGCTATTAAAAGCAATGATATTGCAGCCACTTGCAGTATGAGCTGCATTATGATTTAAGCCTGCAGCATCTACACTTGTCCAAGTCGGACTGGTATCATCACCGTTATAGACAGTTACTCTTACTTTTCCAGCTTCTACCATACAGTGGTATAGTTTCGAGTTAAAAACTTCCATTGCTACACTTACTACTTGTTCGGCAGAATCTCGATTGATACCAGATTCTACTTGGTCACCATCAACAAATTGCCAGGAGAATATCTCCGTACCAAAAGAACTCATTGTATAAGCCGCTTTATTGCCAGCTTCATCCTTAACAAGCACAGTATAATAATATGTCGTTCCCGAAGATAAACCTGTATCCGTAGCAGTAGCAATATCTGTTGTGTACGAGTTAATGGCAGTCCCATTCACCTCTGCATCGGTAACCGTTGCTATATTGTTGGAAGTAGAACGATAGACAATGTACTGGAGAGTGTTTTGCGAAGATATCCCATCACTCGCTTTAGCCCAAGCCAAAGTGATAGACGAATTGCTAGGTGTACTAGAGGTAGCGATTGCACCACTATTTCCAGGAACAGGAGCAATAGAATCTATTGTAGAAAAATTGCCTATAGAATATATCGACTTATTTCCTACACTATCTTTCACAAGCACATTAAAGTAATAGGTACTCGAGCTATTCAGTGAGGATACAGCAAGAGAACCTATATCACTCGTATAACTATTCAAAGGGGTTCCATTTGCTTCTGCATTTGTAACCGTCGTAATATTGTTAGAAGTTGATTGGTACACGAGATACTGTAGGTTAGATTGTGAGGTCATGTCATCATTTGCCTTAGACCAGTGCAAAGTAAGAGAGGTTCCCGCGATACCAGTTGCAGAAATAGTCCCACTAGCACCAGGAATCGGCGCAGTCCCATCCAAAGTTTGCACGGTAGCTGTCTGGTACACAGATTTGTTTCCATCTGTATCTTGTAAGATTACGGTAAAGTAGTAAGTGGCAGAATTTAACAGACCAGTTACATTATAGGCAGTTAGCCCTTGGGTATAAGCGTTTAAAGCTGTACCATTAGCCTCGGCATTTGCCACAGAGCCTATATTGTTGGCTACAGATTGGTACACTCGGTATTCGAGATTTGCTGAATTTGTTAGATTATCAGAACCATCGTTCCAAGTTAGATTCACGCTAGTCGTTGTTACGTTAGAAGTTGTAATACTTCCACCATTGCCAGCAACAGGCGCATCGTTATTCAATGTACTTGCAGAAAGCATGGTATGACTAGATTTATTTCCCAACTCATCGACAACTAGCACATTAAAATAATAGGTAGAATTTGGACTCAGACCTATGACTGTATAGGTATTCAAATCGGCAGTAAGGGAATTTAAAGCGCTGCCATTTGTTTCCGCATTCGCTGCAGTATCCAAATTTGCGGAAGAGGATTGGTAGACAATATACTTAAGATCTGCCTGTGCGGTTGCATCATCGGTAGCCCGATCCCAATTGAGAACAAGAGTGGTGGTGCTGGTATCTGCTGAACTGAAAGTACCAGTTGTTGGTGCAATAGAATCAATTCTATCATTGATGGAGCTAGTAACACCACTTTCCATCTCACCAGCACTATTGCCAGATAAAACTAAAAAGTGACTAGCTCCAGAAGGAATATCAGTCCCTGTTGTGATTCCATAGCTCAAATCAGAACCTGTTGTTGCAATGGTTGCAATGGCAGAGGAACTGATCTTTTCGCCAGAACTATTAGCCCAGTATAAAGAATAAGAGGTAATATTACTTTCATCGGAGGCTTTGGTAATGGAAACCGTACCTCCTACCTTCCCTAATTGTGGGTCGATATCTGAAAAACTAACTGACAAAGCTGTTTGTGTGGGGATGACAGTATTGGATGAACAGCTAACTGCTATGTCTGCAATATTTGCTCCTGAAATAGTACCGGTTTCATTGGTTAAAGAACAGGTTTGGCCAGAGGGCTGTTTCGCTATACTAACACTATATTCCGCATTATTGTCAAAACTGGAGTTAAATATAAAACTTCCATTACTTACAATGTTAAGAATAGATTCTGAGGAAGTTTTCAAAGTGATATATTTTCCGTCTTCTATTCCTGAGGTAGAACCTCCAACAGTATAGGTAGGGCTACTACCCTGTCCTATTAAAGCTAAAGGGATAAACCAAAGCATAGTATTGTTTCTCTTTTTATAGGGTACACAATTCATAAAGAGACAAATTAGAAGCAGTAGATAAATCGTTTTCTTTACCAGTTTCATAAAATATTCCTTTTCAATTTTTTTTTCAAAAGAGATACGAATAGATAGCAAGAAAAGTGTCAGAAAAGTTGTTTTTTTTTATTTTTAAACCCAAAAGATCAAATTGCACTTTGGCTTGGGGTTAGTGATATTGTGGTTTCAAAAGGAATATGGTATCATACATATATAAACATTTTTTGATTTTAAAAACCAATGGCAAAATGCTGATTCCCTTCAACGACTAAGAAGTGTATCTTGGACTGAGTAAATTGCAATGGCAAGCTCTTTGCCTTTCACTTTTGTTTCTCCCAAAGATTCGATGGCAAACTTTTCGGGATATTGCAAATTCTTTTTTAGCTGTTCGCTAATAACAATGGCTACCGCTTTTTCTTTTGTTAGACCTTCTAGGCGAGAAGCAAGATTGACTGCATCGGATATCACAGTTCCCTCCAAACGTTCCTTTTCCCCGATGGTACCAAGCATCAACCGTCCCCTATGAATTCCTATGCCAATTTCTAGCGGTGGTAATTTGTTCTTCTTCCGCTCTCCATTGAAATGAGCCAACTCTACTCTCATTTCTAAAGCAGCAGATACTGCTTGGTCGGCTTCAGCAGGAAATAGAGCCATAATGGCGTCGCCAATGTACTTATCGATAAAACCGCCATGCTTGCGAACAACAGGACCTACGCGGCTCAAATATTCATTGAGAAAAGCAAAGTTTTCGCTGGGAGTCATATTCTCCGATAAACTGGTAAAGGAGCGAATGTCAGAGAAGAGAACATTCATCACAAGTTGGGTTTGATCACCAAGTTGTACATCGACTATGTTTTGCTTACCAAGAAATTCTAGGAACTCTCTGGGTACAAAACGTGCAAACGAGTTATTGGTACGTTCTAACTCTCCAGCGTGTTGGCGTAGATCGTCTTGTGCTTGGAAAAATCGATGGGCAATGATATAGACCAAGGTAAGTACAAGGAACAAGATTCCCCAATGGGTGATATATACACGATAGGGCAATATACGCATAGCGATCAACATATCATGCAAAAAAAAGGCAAAGGAGAAACCCATTGCAAAAGACAAAACCTTGGCTTCTCTATCCCCTTGGAAAGCTCGCAAAAGGATAAAGACAATGATTCCTAAAAATAAGGGAATCAGAATTGCAGCTTCAAAAAAACTTCCCTCTAAGCGGAACGAAAGACGGATGATACAATAAAAAAACAAGAATTGCCAAGCTCGACGCACAAGTGCTTTGTAACCAGAACCAAATATTTGCTCTACAAAAAGCAACATTCCCAAAAACATCAGGATGTAACAATAGGACTGGGCATCGATAAGAATTTGTTCTAAACCAGAAAGATACCAGAAAACATCACTGGTAGAAAGATTGGTTAAACCAGCTCCCAACGTTAGTACGATAAAAGGGAAATAAGAACGGAGCTCTTGGACATTTCTTCGGTAGATTCCCGTCAAAAAGGCTGCAAAACTACAGAGCAAAAAGAATACTCCTAGAATGAACATATCGAAATTGGTCAAAAAAAACCTGGTTTGCAAAGAGCGAAAACCACCAAGGTACACACCTCCCAAAATCCCTTCAGGGCGACCCCGCTCTTCCATCGCATGGATGTACAGTGTTTTACCAGAAAAACCAGGTGGCAAAGGAATGACCGGCCACTCTCCTAACGCATAATGCTTAAAATCATCTTTATGTACTAGCTTATGTCCCGCTGTCTGTAGTTTTTGTTCATCGAGGTAAACAGCGAGAAGTTCACGGACATCGTAGAGAAAAAGTGCCGGTTGGCTTGCATGCGAAAGCTCAGCATTCCATACAGGCAATTGGATACGCAGCCAAAATGTCCGCGAGACTTCAGTACCAGGAACCCTTGTTTGCACTTGGTACGGTTTCCAGTTCTTCTCAGAAAGTTCGCTTGGTTTGACAGCTAGTTCTGATCGTTGGAAAAACCAGCCTTTTTGCAATTGCCTATCTTGCTTGCTACAATGGCATAGCAGACAGATTAACAAACATACTATAAATCTATAAAAAATATACAAAACCTTTAGCAAACGAATAGCATATTCCACAGGGAATGTATAGAAGATTTTCCAGGCTAGAGTCAAATGAAATGGTATTTTTTTAAATTTTAGGGATGGCATGTCGTAGAGTGTGTGCCGATTACTTACCTGCTCCGTCCAGGTTCGACCGGCGTCCTTGCTCAGCAGGATCAATCGTCGCTTGCCCCTGGTGCCGAAGCTGTTCTCATCTCCACCTACAGCCCAAATTCTCGAGCCATCCGCGGAAACGCATACAGACC
>JBCCIA010000440.1:0-5173 GCA_039028475.1 Spirochaetota bacterium
CCCATCTTTTTTTGCTTGTACCAGCTTGCTATAATCCTCATTGCATTGTTGCTTGTTAAAATAATAGTAAATTGAATAATCAGAATTACGAAAAATTTTCTGACCTGAGCGTTTTTCTGGAAAAAAGCGTGTAAAAGTCAATTGCTCTACGTTGGGAATTTTGGAATAAAGTGGTTTTTCCTTTTCGTAGATAAAGCTACGGTAGGAGGGGGAACTTATTGTTTCCACAAAATACTTCCATTGGAACTTTTTGCCATTTTGAACTTTTATTTCCAGATCTTTCCATATTTTACCATTTGCTGTAGAGGTAAAAAAAACTTTTTCATCAATGGAATACTTATTTCCTACAGGTATTTTGCTAAATAACGTTTCAAGACTATTTGCTTCCTTTATCCTGCGAGAAAGTTGGGAAAATTGTACTGAAAAACCAAAGGGTTGGAAGACTGGCTTGGCTCTGCCTATTTTTTGCGTTTCTCGTAAAAGGTATTTAGGCAGTGTTGTCGCAAATGACTCACTAATGTTTTGGCGGAAAGCATCCGAAAGGGAGTAAATACCTACTTCCGTTTCTTTGATGCGGAAATCTTGGTCTTTACCCGTGATCGTTAAGAAAGTGAATTTGAGATTTTCTTTGGAGTAATAAGAGCCAAAATAGTCGATTGCACCACTTGTATAGTAGATCCATTGTTTGCTGTGATCGCGTAGCAATTCTGGTTTTTGGACTTTTCTTGACGAGCAGAACATGAAATTGAGGCTTGTTATTAGTATTAAAGCAAAAGTTTTGTACATAAATTCCTAATTATTTTATATTGATTGGTTCTAAAACCCAAGTCTAACCTTGTTGGAATGGACATAACCAAAATAATTTCTTAAAAACGATTGACAAGCATAATAGGTACAAATATTGAACCCAAAAAAGATGAAAAACAGCGGAAATAAACAAAATGGAAAGGTTTCTCTTCCTGAAAACTTTTTTGAAGAGCAAATTAATGACGATCAACGCAAATACTCTCGCTATGTATGTGATTCACGCGCCATTCCTCATGAAATTGACGGCTTAAAACCCGTACAACGTAGGATTCTTTGGGCAATGTGGAATTCAGATGCTCGTAATAGACATACCAAGACCGTAAAGGTGGCTGGTTTGGCCATGGGATACCACCCGCATGGTGATAAGTCCATCCAAGACGCTTTATCTGCTATGGCACAAGACTTTACCTTTGCCAATAATATACCCCTCGTTGATGGAGAAGGAACGTTTGGTGATGTTCTAGACCCCAACGCTATTGCTTCACCACGTTATACAGAGGTAAAAATCTCCAATTTTGCCAAGGATGTAGGCTTGTTTGAGAGCTTGCCTGATATCGATTATGTGAATAATTATGATGAGACAGATAAAGAGCCGGTTCATTTTGTAGGCAAAGTGCCTATTGTTTTATTGAATAATATCCAGGGGATTGCTACTGGATTTCGCTGTTTTATTCCGGGGCATAAGTTAGGGCACATTATAGATTCGCAAATTTCGTATCTTAAGTCGTCAAGAGTCAAGAAAATTAAGCCATGGTACAAAGACTTTGGTGGTAGTGTTCGTTTAGAAAAGACTAGTAGTGGTTCTGAAATGATGTTTACGACATTTGGCTTTACCTGGGAAGGAGAAAGTCTGTTCCTTACCGATGCCCCACAAAATTGGAACCGAGAAAAAGTGATCGTCCATTTAGATGAAATTATAGATAGAAAGGACAATTGGTTAAAAGATTATGTCGATCACTCCAGTGAAAGGTTTCGTGTCGAACTACTCTATCGACGTGGCGAAAAGCCAAGTGAATCTGATATCAAATCTGTATTCAACCGCGAAAATTCAGAAGTACTGACTTATAACATCATTACGCATGAGGGAAAGCTGAAGAATTACCAACCACATGAAATCATCAAGCGTTTCTGTGACTTTCGCAAAAAACATTTGATCCGTCGCTTCCAAAGGCTTGCAGGCTTAGAAAAAGAGAAAATTGAGCGTAATACAGAGCTTATCCGCTTCATCCAAGAAAAATGGAATGAAAAAGTAACAACAATTAAGTCCAAAGCACAATTTGAAAGCAAACTGAAACTAGCGAAGTTTCAATATTTTGAATGGCTATCCAATATTCCTGTATATCGAATGACGCAAGAGGAAGTCGAAAAATGCAAAGAGGCAATAGCAGAGGCAAAGAGTCAGTACAAAGAATTCACTGATTTATGCAAAAAAGATGCTAAGTTGACAGCATTTATGGTGGGAGAATTACAAGAACTCAAGAAGAAATGGGATAAATAATGGCAACTAGTAAGAAAAAGTCCAGTACATCATCTGTACGCAATTTTAAAAAATTATCTAACGTCGAGCATGTTCGTATGAGAACTGGAATGTGGCTCGGGCAAAACTCATTATCTACTTTTGAACAGCATTTCTTTAAGAAAGATAATAAGGGTAAATACCAAATATCGCATGATGAAATCAATGAAATTCCAGCTAAGTTAAAATGTCTGGATGAAGCCTGTATGAACGCCGTTGATGAATACCGTAAGAACCAAAAAGATAGGGCGATACCTGCAAAAGAAAAAATGTCAAAACTAGCGATCAGCCTATCGACTAACTGTAAGCGTATTACTGTTTCTGATAATGGTCGTGGAATTCCAGCTAAAAATGCGGAAGGTGTTTATTTGCATCTGATGTACGGTGAGAATTTTGATGATCAAATCAAGCAGGACCACGTAGCTGGACAAAATGGAGTAGGGATTTCACTGGTTCGTATGGTTTCTACCTACTTTAAAGTGGAAACGGTCAATGAGAATAAGCTCTACAAGAAGTTGTTTACGATTGCAGAGGATGTAAAAAAACAACTGCGTTCTTATAAATTTCGTAAGGATGTGCTAGAGAAAATTTTCCTGTACTTTGATGAGCATGGTAGCTTCAAAGAATGTCCACAGTTGAGTACGGAGCAGATAGGTAAGCTAAGACCGCTCCTAACTAAGCACAACATGATTGAAACGATTTCTTCTCCAGGCAAAAAAACACATGGAACTACTGTTGAATTTGAGTTAGACCCACAGTATTTTAACAAATTAGATGTGAGTTTTAATCCTGAGCTTTTGCGGCAGTATTTACAAGATATCGCAATGACGAATCCTGGTTTGGAAGTGCAATTCATCCACAAGAGAAAAACAGAAAAGTATAAATTTCGCAAGGGGATGGATGAAATCTTCGCAAATTCTGATTTGAGCTATTATAAATTAGACTACAAAAACCCTGAGTCTCCGACACAGATTCATTTAGAGTCTTATATCGCAATGGGACAAAACAAGACACTGACTTGGGTCAATACAAATTTTGCTGTTTTAGGCGGTTCTGCTATTGAATATTTGGAAAATAGAATTTGTGATGAAGTTCGCAAGAAAAGCCAAATCGTTTCCCTTGAGAAGAAATTGAAAACTTCCTGTACCCGCAATGATGTCCGCAACTGTTTTCACATGTATATCAATTTGCGTATTCTCAACCCTCGTTTTAAATCGCAGGACAAGTCTTATCTCATCAATGACTTGAATGAGGATATAAGAAAAGCTGTTGATAAGAACTTGGACAAAATGCTCCGCAAAACAAATCTTCTAGATGAAGTAAAAGCCCAATTAGAGAAGCGTACCAAGATGAAAGAGCTAGAAGATGCTCAAAAAGGTGTCCGTAAGGCTTCTCGAAATAATATACCTAAATTAATGGCTCCAACAGGAAAGACAAGTGAGCCTGGTCGAACCTTGTTTATTGCTGAAGGGGATTCGGCTATTGCAGGTTTACGACCAGCACGTAACCCAAAGATTCATGCTTTATTCCCCTTACGTGGAAAGCCAATGAATTGCAAAGGGATTGCTTTAGGAAAGGCTTTAGCCAACGAAGAGCTAAAGAATATTGTCGCCATTTTAGGTTTGCCTTTAGATGATAAGTTAAATAGTTTAGAGCAAATCCATTATGAAAAAGTAAGTATTATTACTGATGCTGATTTTGATGGTTATGCTATTCGTTCTTTGATGTTATCATTTTTCTTTGAATACTGGCCTGAATTATTTGATCTGGGGATTGTTCATATTTCTTCCGCCCCTCTGTATGAAGTTGATGTAAAGTGGAAAAATGGTGGGAAAGAGACCATTTTCTGTATTGATGACTCAGATTACGATGCTTTACAAGTTCGTTTGCGAAAAGAAGGTGGAGAAATGACCCGCAAAAAACGCAATAAAGGGTTAGGAGAAACTGGTAAAGCTGCTATGAAATTTGCTGTGGAAGAATGTATGACGAAAATTAAGATTAAGAACAAGAAATCAGCGAAAGACACACAAGACTTGTGGTTTCACAAAGGCTTTGCAGAACAACGAAGAAATGCAATTTCAGAATATTCTATGTCCGTACTTGATGATTGATGCACGTACAGCAAGAAGCCGAAAAAAGAATTGTTCTAAAGGATGTCTATAAATCTTACCAGCTGGGAGAGAAGTCGATTTCTATATTAAAAGGAATCAATCTTTCCCTACCCTCTAGGCAGACGATAACTTTAATGGGTCCATCAGGTTCTGGCAAATCTACTCTAATGAATCTGCTCTCTGGGATCGATAGACCAGACTCAGGAGAGTTACTCATCAATGGGCTTGCCTTACAAAATTTATCAGAGAAAGAGATTACCTTATTCCGTAGGCGTAAGATAGGCATTATCTTTCAGTTCTTCAACTTATTGAACTATTTGAACTGCCTAGAGAATGTTAGTTTGCCGCTCTACCTTGCAGGTTGGAAAAAAAAACAAGCATGGGAAAGATCTCGTGAGGTACTCTACCAAGTTGGTTTAGAAGCCCGCTACCAACACCGGCCCGAAGAACTTTCTGGTGGAGAACAACAGAGAGTTGCTATCGCAAGAGCAATTGCAAATGAACCCGAGTTGCTACTCGCCGATGAACCTACTGGTAATTTAGATACAAAAAATTCACAAAAAATTATTGAGTTGTTGTACAATTTACAAGAAAAGAGTAACTTTGGTATTTTACTGGTAACCCACAACCCTGAAATTGCAGACGCCGGTGACCATAAGTTAAATATGCTCGATGGGAACTTATCGTAGTAGAGTTTGCAATGATTAGTCTTCGCTTTTGGTTTTTATATACTTTTGCC
>JBCCIA010000441.1:0-5169 GCA_039028475.1 Spirochaetota bacterium
CATAACTCATCAAAACAAATGACTTGCCAAAAGAACGATTTTTCTTACAAAATACAAAGGAAAAAAAGAAATGTGTGCTCGCGATAAAAGTTACATACAAACACCAAACCAGGGGAAAGTAGAGCATTCGCTCCCAAGGGATGAACAAACTCCCCTTCATCTGCATCGAGGGAGCTTGGCTAAAGGCTTGCGAGAGTTCTAGCGGATACACCACACCGCGTATTTGTTGCAAGAGATGTGAAACGAATAAAAAGCCTGTGAGTGTAAAAATTGCAAAGGCAAAAGATTTGAGAGCACGTTGTACAAGCTCTCTGTTGTGAAATTCTCTTAGTTTTACAGAAAACTTTTGAGTTTGGAACAGTAAGGCAAAGAGATGCTGGTAGTAAAAGGTGACGAGAGATTTACATACGGCTAAGCCTGGAAAGAGTTTCATTTCGCATATTCCTGATTTTCAAATTTACTACCTTATTGTAGTGATGATAGAATGAGTGTTGCAAAAATGATATCTATTTGTCAATAATAAATTGAATTTTTTGTTGGGCTTGGAGTTGTTTTTATTTAGTCTTTATGTCATTTGCATTGCAAACTCAAAATTCCAAGGATGCATTCGTGGACGCTATAAAATGGTTCCTTATGTACTAGCCTTTGTAGACTTTCCAAACCTAAAATGTGCTCTTTCCAAGCCGTGTATTTTCGTTGTGCTAGAGATACTTTTTTAGTAGTATGCGGGTGCCAAACAATTCCAGGAAGAAGAAACCTGTCCTTTTGTGGCAATTTATCCACAAGTGGTAAAACATGCCAATACGTTGTTGGCTTTTGCGACAACCTTTTCGGGACTTCGCCGATTTTAGAAAGAGGCACTTGTTCCTGTGCAAAATCAATAAAGAGCTCTGGATCTTCGAGAATACAATTTCTTAAGGCAGAGGTGTGCCAATCGATAGGTCTTCTGTGTGGGACTGCTCCCTCATAAGCCAGAATATTTTTCAGATACATTGTACCACTTGGTAGAACTTCTCCCCTAAGCAAAAACCAGTCGCTAGAAAAAGTTTCCCACAAGTTATTTTTACACAAACCATGGTGCAACGCTGTCAGATACGTGTTAGGCTTATCTACTTCTTTAGCGAAGGGAACTCCACCTTGTTTGTACATAACCCCAATAGGGTAATTGACACCAAACATATCCCGTCCTATTTTTTGTTCCTTGTAGACAAGGAAAATGGTATCTCCTGGTGGATAAGTTTCTACAAAGAGAAATTCTGTTTCGGGAATATGGCCAAAATATTCTGACAGAACACCTAGATCGTTTGTTTCACAAAGACGTGGTGGTAGGTAAACCAAGGCACCGGGATGGATTGCATTTTCTGTCAGAAAGCGGATACCATTCCATAGGTCTTCTTCTTCGATACGAACACGCCCATTCGAGTTGGTATAAATATTCCTTTGCTTCTGTATATCACTGCTGTCTAACAAAAAAGGGTTGCCGGCAAGCATGGAAGGGGCCTTTTCGGGAAAAGGGCGTGGAGAAGGGTAGTGTACCTTTTGTGCTGCAACTGCAACTATTTCCAATTCAGGATAACGCAGTGCAGTTAACTTACCACCAAATACACAGCCTGTATCTATGTTCAAGGTTTTATTCACCCATATTGGATTTGCAATGGGTGTATGCCCATAGACAACTCGTGCTTTACCTCGGTAGGAAATCGCCCAGTTCAATCGTACCGGCAGACCATACTCGTCTCTTTCTCCCGTAGAATCTCCATACATAGCATGGTCTTTGATCGTATCAGATTCTTTCTCGTGTAGAAACTCTGTCAATCCGGCATGGCAAACGACCAGGCTACCAGAATCTAAGACCATGTGGCTAACTAGTGATTCAAAAAAGGCGATGATCTCTTTGGTATGGATACTATTCGTTTCTTTCAATTGTCGTAGGCTGATCTCCATTCCGCTGGAGACCTTAACCCTTTCGCCCTTTAGCTTGCGCAATAGCTTATGCTCATGGTTGCCGATCACACAATACCCCATAGCTTGTCGGCAAATGTCGCGTACAAAGCGAATGGTTTCGGCAACCTCTGGACCACGGTCCACTAAGTCTCCTAAAAAAACGAGTTTGCGCTGCAAGGGATGGGCAATTCGAAATGGTTCTGTGCTTTCTACACGATAGTCTAATTTCTCTAACAGTTGTAAAAGTTCCGAGAAACAGCCGTGGATATCACCGATAATGTCGAAAGGACCCTTTAGGGATTTGCGATTGCTTTGCAAGGGAACCCTTGCAAAATGAACGGAGTTTAGATCCTCTTGCCGTTGCCAGGTGTATACTTTGTGAAACCCTTCTTTCCCGAGATGAGGCAAGGCGTATTGCATTTCCGAAATATGTTTTCTGATCACCCAATCTGGTAAGATCCGCTGGCTTCGCATACGATTCTGTCTGCTACACAAGGAGTAGGGGAAGTTGAAGGCAAATAGAATTGCTGCTACGTGGTGCTGTTTCGCTATTTGCAGCAGAGCCTTGCGGGAGAAGAAGAGTAAATTGGTAGCATCCACAACAGTGAGTAGACCTCTGCGTAGGCGTTTTTCTAGTATATAAAAGAGAGTGTCAAATGCATCTGGGGTTAGGCTTTGGTCTGCTTCATCGTTGCCAACCAGCAAACGGCAGGAATCGGAAGAAAGCACTTCACCCTCTAAGAAATGTTTGGCTGCAAAACTGGACTTACCAGAACCCGAAGGTCCCATTAAAATGACAAGAGCATTTGCTGGTAAATCTATTTCCATTGTTTCTCTAAGGTAAAAACGTAGTGCTTATCCTGACTTAGCTTACCCTGCAAATCGTAAGAGTAGGATTTTGCCATGAATTCTAACCACATCTTTGCAATATCTGGCTCATTATTGGGAAAAGGGACATATAGGACGAATTGTGGGTTGATGATAGAAAATAAATTTTCTCCAAATAGATTTCGTTTCTCTGGCTCTGAGTTGTGCAAACTAGTAGTTACTAGAATATTTTCATGTGTAGACCAGTTCGCATTCCTGTACAAAAGGGAACCCAGCCCCAATTCTACTTTTTTGCCTAGGGTGTATCTTTTCTTTTGCCAAGAAATTTTGCCTAAGAGCCAATCTCTATGCTTGTGGTTGGCACAAATACCAGTGTACCTTTTTACCGTAGAGTGTGAACACAGCTTTTCAAGCAACTCAGGGTATTTGCAACCAAAGTCTACAATAATAGAAGAACGATGTGATGCAATCTCTTGCCAAATGAGTTCAGATAATACTAGACCTGTCTCAATCAAAAATCTTCCCTGGGTTGAGAATGTTCTTAGGATCAAAGGCACGTTTGATCTCTTTCATGATTTGGATTTCTACTTTCTCACGTGAGAAACCAAGAAAGTCTTTCTTCAATAGGCCGATCCCATGTTCAGCACTGATAGAGCCATCGTATTTTTGGATGAGTTGGAACATGTCAGGGTCTACTTTCTTACAAGTAGCGAAGAAGTCTTCGTCTAGCATATCACTTGGTTTGAGGATATTCAAATGCAGGTTTCCATCACCAATATGGCCAAAAAGGGCAAAGGAAAAGTCTGGGTATTTCTCTTGTAGTAAAGCCTGCATTGCTGTAATAAAGGCTTCCATATTTGCTAGTGGCAGAGATATATCGTTTTTATGAACCGTATGCAACAGCGAGAGGCTTTCACTGATTCCCTCGCGGTATTTCCAGAAGACTTCTGCTTGTGTAGAGTTTTGGGCGATGCTACCATCTTCTATCATTTCTTTCTCAGTAATAGACTCTAAAAAGCGAAACAGTTCGTCTTCGTCAGAATCGTGTGTGATCTCAAATTCAAGCAGTACATAGTACGGAGAAGCCGCTGCAAAAGGATGTGTGACTCCTAAGTGGTGACATACTTTTTGTATACATACTTCGCTGAGAAACTCATAAGTCAGAACGGGTAGGGGAAAAGCATGTGTTTCTTGGAAGACTTGTAGAATTTTGGCATAATCCGGCAGAGCGAGAAAGAGAACTCGACTATCTTTCGGTTTTTGTGTGAGTTTTAAGGTTACTTCGGTTATGATTCCCAGAGTTCCTTCCGAGCCAATGAAGAGTTGTTTGAGGTCATAACCGGTGTTGTTTTTGAGAATTTCTCCATTGAAGGAAAGAACCTCTCCCGTTCCAGTGACAACTTTCATACCCAGTACCCAGTTGCGGATGGGGCCAAAGCGAACAACGCGTACACCACCTGCATTGGTTGCTAAATTGCCTGCAATATGTGAAGAGCCGGTAGCAGCAAAGTCGACTGGAAAATAAAAGCCCTTGTCTTCCACCTCTTGGTGTAGGTTTTGCGTGATCATCCCCCCCTGTACTGTAATAGCTCCTAACAGCGCATCGAACTTTAATACGGCATCCATCTTCGCGAGAGAGACGACGATTTCGTCTTGGTGTGCCACAGCTCCACCAGCATAACCTGTGCGTCCACCAGAGGGAACAATTGCTAAATCGTGTTGGTAGGCAAAGCTAAGTATTTTGGCAACATCTTCGGTACTTTCTGGAAAAAGTAAAACTTGGAAGTTGGCTTGGTACAATTTTGTGCGGTCTATACCGTAAGATAGAAACTCCTCTTCTGCGAACCTCGCGTCTTTTTTTAAAAAAACTTTTTCTCTTCCAAGCAAGTTGGTTAATTTTTCTTGTAGATCCGTTTCCAAAGTCTCTCCTATAGTATTAGCCTATAGGGACAGCGTTTGTAGTTGCTATTTGGGTGTCAAGGTTTGTTCCAGGAAAAAGAAATTCGTGAAAAAGAATTTTTGCAATTGAAAAGAATTTGCAGTAAACAAAACTAACAGAGTTTTGGAACTGGAGGTTTTGGATGAGTGATTTTAGTGAATATACCCCTCTTTTTGTCCAGTCTGTAGAAGACATTCTTCGTTCAGCTTTAGGAGAATACGAACGTAAGATTGGACTGCAAAATTTATACAATACTTTACCGATGCAGGTACATGTTTGTGGTAGTGAGTCTGAATTTGTTCGCTATTGCTTGGAGAATGTAGAGTTAGGTTGAGCCGTTAAAAGTATTTCGAAAAAATAATAAAAAAATTATTGATTATTATACCTAGTACTTGTAAATTTATTTACAGCGTGCCTCAAAGTAAGTTTCTTCTTACATAAGATAGGTGTTGCTACAG
>JBCCIA010000442.1:0-5159 GCA_039028475.1 Spirochaetota bacterium
ACTTATCTATATATAAGGAATTATTTATACCACATACTTCTTTGGTTATAGACTGGTATATTTTATATTTTTCTAATATTTAAAGTTGCTTATCGGTACAAGTATCTACAACAAACTCTTTGTCTTATCGATTCGCCATGTTTCTGGCTCTTATAGCTGCTTTTTGTGCTCGCAAGACTTTTTTTACAGCAGGTCTTTCGCGCAGATGCTGGATATATTCTCCATACCCATCCATACGCAAAAGTATGTCTTCTCCTGCGAGCTTTTGTAACGCCTCACGCCCCCATTCCCAGGTGGTAGCAGCTGCTATGTCGGCATAGCTCAACTCCTCTCCTAAGGCATAGGTTTGGAAGGAACAAAGTTTCCCTAAAGCATCTACCGCTAATGCAATTGTTGCCAAAGCTTTTTTCTTGGCGGTCTCCTCCGGTTCTTTTGCATTCGCAGAGAATAAATTTAAATTCCGTAGAGATGTATCCAAGTACAGATCTGTTACCGCAATTACCTGCCGGCACACCGCTTTTTGCTGCAGATCTTTTGGAAATAGAGAAGGCTTGTCTGGGTACAGTTCTTCCAAATACTCCAAAATCACCAAACTTTCGTACAGGGTAACATCGCCTATCTTGACAAAAGGGATTCGTCCCATAGGAGAATTCTGCAAAAACTCTTCCTTATGCGAAGGTGCTGCCCGAAACTCTTCAAAGGCAATGTCTCTTTCTAGTAGTGTAAGTTTAACCCTGTTGTAGTAGTTACTGATAGGAAATCCATGCAATTCAATCATAGGTAAATGTTTTGCCATCTTTGCCAAAAAGCAAGTTTTTAAAAGCGATAGAGAAGATCTTTCTTACTAAGCTGCATCTTTTGTTTTCTTACTCGGCCAATAGAAGAGCAAAACGCTTACAAACCAAAGAGCAGGTAGAAAGACAATGCCTACTTTTACAGAAAATTTCTTTTGCCTTTGCAGACTTTCGACACTTTCATACCATTTGAAGAGTGGAGCATTTTCTACTTCTGCCAGTTTGTATTTTCGCAAAGTCTCTTGGATAACTAGTGGCCAATCCGACTCTCGCTCTTGCCACACTCCCGTATTGGCTTCCTCCTTTGCCCATATCTTCCGCAAATGTCCGGATGTGGCAATCACCCAGCCCAATACTGGTTCTCCCGGCTGCCACGCTTTATCTACGAGTGGTGCCAAATAGTAAAAATAAGTGTGTCTACTTCGCTCTCCTTTGTGGTTTCTCGTTACTTTAGTGATCCACTTGGAATGGCTATATTGGCGCAAAACTTTTGCATCTTGGAAGGAGTACGTCTTGGTTCCTTTGAGCAGTTGGAATCCACGCAATGTAGCATTTTGTTGTTTCTTTCCTGTTAATATTTTTAAGTCCTTCGCCTGTATCCAACTCAACGCCAAGCCGCCCAAGGCCAAAATAGCAAACCACAACACAGCACTACCAGCAAAACGTACCAAGAAGTACGACAGAGTCAAAAAACCTGGTACCACAATTGCCCAACCCCAAGAACCAATGAAATAAAAAATCACCAAACAAAACAAGTTTAGTACCAGAAACCCTATAGTACCTGTTAGCAAAACCCCTAGCTTAGAAGGTTTGTCATCAAATGTATACCGCATACTCTTTCTACTATTGTACAAAACTCAAAATGAGCAACTGGATTTTTTTGAGGGTATTTGGTTAATTGGATAAGAAAAAGAGCGAAGCTGCGAGGAGAAATATTAGTAATAGGCTTTGTTTTTTAGACAAACTTCATCTATCCTTTTACCTCTTGTGTTTGGTCAATTCGGGCTGTCGTACTTGGAAAAATTCGATTCGGGAATAAGTTTTAAATCCTACGTAACTTAGTAAAGAAGCGCTCTAAATTTACCACAGGGATTTCTGTCATTTCCGCGATAAAAGCTAGTTCGCAACCCTTCTGCTGCATTCTTAGAGCTGTTTGCAAACTATTTCGGCGTTCTCGTCTTTGTTCGCGAATTTTTGCGAATTTTTGCATTTTTTCTTTTTCTTCAAGCCTGACTTTGTCTTCTTTTTTTTGGGCTTCTTCTATGCTAATCCATCCCAATTCTCGTGCTCTTTCTTCAATAGCTGTCATGTTCACTCCTAAGCGTTTGGCAATTCTTTCGATCCTTTTTCGGTACAATAATAAAGCATACTTTAAATCTCTGCCCTTTAATATGGACTCCTCTAGATAGCTGTCCAGTTTATTTTTTTGTTGGAATAGGCGAATTCTTTCTATTTCTCCCGTTTCCTTATTTGGCAGCTCTGAAATGACTACCACATAAACTGGAACTATCCTTATTTCCTGGGTGTAGTATATTCCCTGTTTGATCTGTGTCAGTTGGTATTCTTGAAACAAGAGTTTTGGTTTTATGGAACAGAATAATATGAAGTGTAGTTGTCCTTTTTTGTCTCGGTTGCCTAAGAGGAAATTTGCTATATAGGCATACATTTTTAGTATATCGTCATCACGGAATATGTCTCCCTCTGATTTGAATTCCATTAGGTTGTACTTGGCAAAGATTTTTAAGTAAGTCATTGCTTCGTTTATGGGTTTATCTTTCGCTTCTAGATAAAAGTCTATGTGTTTGGGGTTTCCTGGTATTTCGTATTCGACTTCTAAGTGGTATTGCTTTCGCAAGATTTCTTTTAATATCTCTTTGAAAATTTCGTCGTACAATTTTTTGTTCTGCATCTACCTGTACAAGTAAGTTTTTCGATACAGAGTTCTCTTTTTTGGTTAGAGAGTCAGGTTTTTTATCCGTTTTTACTGTTTAGCGTTATTCTAATGAAGGATTGACAAATTCCCAAAGAGGATATAGATCTTGGGCATCTGTATACTTTTGGCATATTCTGTTTCTATATTCAACACTCTTACTAGTAAATAGTTCTTCTAAAGAATAAGCTAAATTTTTTTGAATGATGGATGTGCTGTTTTCTATAAACTGAATCATATCTGTTATAACTCTAAATACTTATAATCTTGTTTCTCTAAAGTCTTCTTTAGAATTTGTAAAGTCTTGAGATTTCTTATCTCACTTTGTAGAGTTGTATGTAGTTTTTTATTGGAATGAGCTAGTAAGACTCCAGAATTTGTTGTTTCTAATTTTTGGATGAGTTTTTCCGAAAATTGTGCGATTGCGTTGAGAGCAAAGTGGATGTATTTTTGCCTTGTTTATTCTGTGAGTTCGATCAAATCAAGAGAAACTAAAACTAATTTTCTTTACATATTTAGATATAAGGTACAAAGAGAAAATATGATAAATATATTCGCGGTCAAGGGAGATGAAATTTGGCTTAAAAAGAATTTAAAAGAAATTGGTGGAATGGACTGTTTTTATGGCCGTCAGGTTTTTAAGTATCTCCATACCAACCAGTCTTATACTGTAGAGGAAATAGTTATAGATCTTCCCAGATGCCTGGTTACTTTAATAGAATTTCCGAAAATACCCTTCGATCTTAAATTTTTTGAGGATGGTTCCCATTTCAAATCAATTGACTATTCACTGCATCCTGATTATGAAATCTATAAAGATTTCCTGGAAAGACCTTCCAACTACACTGAGAGAAAAATTGAACCTAAACAGAAACTAAAAATAAAGGATATACTAATGCATATTATAGGTTCAATTATAAGAATAACAGTAGAGACATTACAAAGTTTTATCAATTTTCTTTTCTATGGCACCCGTGATTATGAATCTATGGAAATATATGCACTCCCCGGACATAAAGTAAATGTCACCAAAATATCCTTTAACTCTTTTAGCGAAGAAGACGAACAAGATGTTCGGGAAAACCTCAAAGTTGGCGAAATATATACTGTGAAGTATACGAGGGTATCCAAGAATTATTCTTATGTTGTTTTAACAGAATTCCCCGAAATCAAGTTTGATACAGCATTGTTTGAAGATACAAATAAACAAACAGAAGAGTTATCCAGAAAGCACCTAGATTATCCATTGATGGTAGCATTTCTTAAAGAATATGAACAATACAAAAAATAACTTTACTGTCTAGTAATGATCCAATGGCAAAGGTTACTTATGTTGCATTGTGCTTGTCTACTTTTACCTGGTGGGTTTATCGAGACCCAATAATAGGAATTGCTCTAATTGCAAATCACAGTAAATCTTGCCTATCGAGTAGCTGGAACAAAACTTTCTTTTCAGTTTTAAGTTTAAGTCAGCATACCGAGACGACAGAGACCAGAGCAATCCCAAGGCTTAGTTGCTTACTCCAGTTGTAGCCGTAGCAGTTCGAGGTGCTTTAGGCCCAGCTTGTGGTAGCGGCTGCGGCGTCTACGTGAGTAGATTTTTGGCTTGTTGATCCGGTCGATGATGATTTCCAAGCGATCCAGCAATGCCTTGTAGTCTATTGGTTCTTCTAGTTCTTCCATTGGGAACTCCTTAATATTAAAGTTAGGTTGCCCGTTGGTGTAAATCGCTTGACGGTGTACTGGTAGTACACGGAAGTTGAGATACACCTTAACGGGTGGGTTTCTCTGTTCGGGGTTAGTTTGGTCGCTGTCACCGAACAGAGAGCTTTTTCCACTTCTGGCTATTTTCGATTAAATACTAAATCTAATAAAAGATTCCTCTCATGCACTTAAAGTAATGCTATACAGTTATATGTCTACACATTTTTTGAGAAAAATTACTTTTTGTTATCAGTGGTTTTTAATAGAATATATTATTTTTTGAAATCCTTTAAAATTAATGAAAGACAATGAACAAATTGCAAAATATCTGTATAATTGACTACGATAAGCTATGTCTAAAACACCAAAACATATATTAGAGAGAATTCTTGAAGTTCAAGAAAATAAGTCTTTCCATCTTAACTTAAGTGATGAAAACCTGACAGAAATCCCTGAAGAAGTATTTACTCTAAGTTGGTTAGAGGATTTATATTTAGATTCTAACCAACTGAAAGATATCCCTGATAATATAACAAAACTATATAAACTAAAAAGCGAAGGCTTGCAGCGCATTTCATATTTCGGCGACTAGTCCAACTCCAGACCTCTGGCATTCGATCCCAATCATCGCCAACACAATCATCATCGTGACCTTCATCACCATTACCATCATCATCATAATCAATTCATCAATTCTTCAGCATCATCACCACCATCACCAACAACATCGC
>JBCCIA010000443.1:0-5157 GCA_039028475.1 Spirochaetota bacterium
AATCGTTTATTTATATGGCTATGATCTCTATCATGGCAAAAAGGTTAGTAAAAAGTCAAACGAAACTATGCAAAACTTAGCTTTTCAGACACCCTCTAAATGATGTAATGACAGGCATTTGGAGTATCGATGTTCCGTTGCATACCATTCATGGGGAGTATATTTTAGAAACCTCAACACCTGGACAAACAAACTTTCTCACGAATTATGAAGGTGATATAATTATGCACCCAAGTATTAGCATAGAAATTGATAAAGAAAAAGGGTCGTTTTTTCAGAAAAACGTGTCAGAAATTGAAGCAAAATACCAAAAGTTAAACCCTAAAGAGCTTATTTCGCAAGGGCAGGGAGTTCTTGAAGTTTCTAACCAACAAAACAATGTTACTATTGTTATATATCAAATTATTCCTGAGATAGAGTGGATACTTTTCTCTACCTTTCCCAAAGACACTATGATAAAAGCTGTGAATGAAAAGATCGCGAAGGCTTTTAAGCATATGAAAAATGATGAACTTCAATTTATTGATATAGAAGTAAATAATGAAATGCAAGTTTTGGTGAGTAGCTATAATGATATGGTTGAAGTTGTTAAACACCACCAAGAAGCTAAAGAAAAAGCACATGAATTGTCTTTGCAGCTTGTGGATTCTTATTCACGTTTTTTTCCTACAAATTTTTTAGAGCAGTTGGGGATTGGTTCTATTGTTGATGTAAAACTTGGTGATAATATAAATAGAGTCATGACGGTTTTATTTTCTGATATTAGAGCTTTTACAAATTTATCAGAAGATATGTCTCCGCAAGAGACTTTTAATTTTATCAATTCTTACCTCAATAGAGTTGGTCCTAAAGTAACAAAGTTTAATGGCTTTATTGATAAGTACATTGGCGACGCCATAATGGCTTTGTATCCAGATTCCCCACAAAATGCGATTGATTCTGCTATTGAAATGTTGGGGGAACTACGTGAATACAATGTGTATTTGGATAATAAAGGTGAACATAAAATTGCGATTGGTTTGGGGATTCATACCGGGAACTTGACACTTGGTATTGTAGGCGAGAGCAATAGCATGGAAGGAACTGTGATCAGTGATGCAGTAAATTTAGCCTCCAGGATGGAAGGGTTAACGAAGATTTTTGGTGCTAGTTTGATTGTAAGTAGGCAAACATTAGAAAAAATTGCAGAAAAAGAAAAATACTACTACCGCTATCTGGGAAGAGTCAAAGTTAAGGGAAAGAAAGAAGCAGTAGAAATATATGACTTATTCCATGGCGATGAAGAAGAGACGATCGAGAAGAAAATGGAGACTAAATTAGATTTCGAAAAAGCACTGCATTTGTATTTTCAGAAAGATTTTGTGGAAGCATGTGAGTTGTTCCGAAGGGTAAAGAAAAAAAATCCATCCGATTTGGCGACTCACAGATATATTAAACATTCTTTGGCACATATTTAAGTGTTGGTGTGAAAAGGAGACTATAGGCTATTACAAATTCCTTTGCAAAGTTTTTGGCTTTAGAAACACCTAAAAATCGGACAATGGCTTTACGAATTTCCTCCAACATGGGAAGCGTAATTTATGATAGAAAGATACAGCAATCCAAAAATCGCCAACATTTGGGAATTAGAGAATAAGTTTAAGATCTGGACAGAAATTGAGATACTCGCCTGTGAAGCTCGCTACAAAAAAGGTGAGATTCCTGAAGAGGACTTCAAGCAGATCCAAGAGAAGGCTCAGTTTAAAGTAGAAGAAATCTTAAAATTAGAAGAAACCTTACACCATGATGTGATTGCGTATCTCACCAACCTTGCCGAGTATATAGGCCCTGCGTCGCGGCATGTGCATTATGGTCTCACCTCCTCAGATATCGGTGATACGGCTCTGTGTGTGCAAATGAAGCAAGCCATAGAGATTATTATCGAGCGTGTGGAAGAACTCTTAGTCGTAGTCAAAGAAAAGGCTCTGGAATACAAAGATTTGCCTTGTATCGGTAGGAGTCATGGTATCCATGCGGAGCCAATGACCTTGGGTCTAAAGTTCGCTTTGTTCTATTCGGAAATGCAGAGGAATTTACAACGTTTGCAAGAGGCCAAGTCGCAGATCTCTGTTGGTAAGTTTTCTGGAGCGGTAGGAACCTATTCCAATATTGAACCGGAGATCGAAGCCTATGTTTGTGAGAAATTAGGTCTTGCTGTTGACCCAATCACTACTCAGGTCATTACTCGTGACAGGCACGCCTTTTACTTGAGTGTGTTGGGTATCACGGCTGCCAGCTTGGACCGTATGGCGACAGAAATTAGGCTTTTGCAAAAAACCGAGGGGCGTGAAGTCGAAGAGCCGTTTGCAAAGGGTCAGAAAGGTTCGTCTGCGATGCCACATAAGCGGAACCCCGTTGTTTGTGAGAGAATCTCTGGTATCTCACGGGTGATCCGTGCCAATGTCAATGTAGCCTACCAAAACATGCCTCTTTGGCATGAGCGTGATATTTCACACTCTTCGGCGGAGCGTATTGTTCTCCCTGACTCGACGGTGTCTTTGGAATACATCCTTGGGAAGATGATCTTTGTACTCAAAGGTTTGCATGTGTATCCAGATGCTTGTAAGAGAACCATTGCAGTTACCCGTGGTTTGACATTTTCGCAGAAGGCTATGTTGGCGTTGATTGAAAAGGGAAAATTGGAAAGAAACCAAGCCTATGAAATCATCCAAAAGCATGCAATGAACGTTTGGTCGGATCAAAACCTAAACTTGAAACAAGAGTTGCAGCGTGATACAAAAGTTTCCGCGGTTCTTTCCTTTGCGGAGATCAATGAAATTTTCAGCATTGAACCGTACCTACGCAATGTGGATGCAATCTACAAACGGTTAGGCTTAGAGGAGTAGGTATTTTAACTGCTTTGTTGTATGGATACGGAGGAACTCAAACAGCTATTTTACAAAATACGAGATACATCCTTTAGCGATTACGCTCCCCATACCAAACTTATCATCAAAGATTTGGGAGAAACGGTGGGAGCGATTAGTTCACCCTTTGCCGATACTATTCACATAAACTTGGAACTCTTCCGGAAACACAAACAATCCAAGGAAGAGTTTATTGGTCTTTTCGCCCATGAACTTGCACATAAGGTTTCCTACAAAAAGAGAAGTCTTTGGCAGAGAATCGCTCTACTTTGGAATTATCCTTTTAGTTTAGAAAAGCAGAAGTGTGTCGAGCAAGAAGCAGATCAGATTGCAATTGAAAGAGGTTATGCGAAAGAGCTTTTGCTAGAGAGAAAAAAACAATACCAACGCTTTGAAAAGTTTGCAAACAGAATGAAACAAATCAAGGCTTGTTATTTGACACCAGAGGAAATTGAAGCAACCCTGGAAAAACAAGAGGATTCTTTTTAACCTATATTCTGAAAATATAGCTTGCTAGATTATGACTCGTTCTTTAATACAATAGAAGTAGGAGCGTAGAAATGTTAGCGTTAACTATTGAATTGCCAGAATATGTTCTTCTCCAAATGGGGAGTTCTACAGAGAAGCTCAAGAGCGAAGTCAAGAAAATGATAGCTGTGAATATGTTTAAAGACGGATTTATGACTACTGGACAAGCAGCAGAACTTTGCGGAATGCATAGAGTAGAGTTTATGTATTATTTAAGTAGAAACAATATCCCCGTTGTTGATTGGGACAAGGAAGATATTAAAAAAGAGCTATCCGTTGTTGATAGAATATGAAAGTTTAGTTGGAGACAAATAAGAAATGATCCGAAATACTAATGTTCTAACAGGGGATTTTAAAAGTCCAACTTTCAATAAAGAATCCCTAAAAAAAACTATGCAGGAAATAAACGCAACACAATAAAAAAGGAACTTTGCTCCATCTTCTAGAGAAGAAGTTGATGGACATATGCAAAGCCTACAAGAAGAATGGGACTAAAGCCAAAGCCCTCAAAAAAACTTCACCCTCCACAAAAAAACAATCGACATTTTCCCAATACCTACAAATATTTACCTATGCACTTTTCATTTTTAGAAAGGAGAGCGTTTATTCGAAAAGAAGCTGTATGATGTGAAAAAGCTCTCAGCCCGGTCCTAGTTTGGCGACCGTTCCGGACTGAGAAACCATACCCGAAGGTACGATTAAAAGTCTGTGTACTACCAGTACACGGTCAAGTCTTTTGCACCTCGGGAAAACTATACTTAAATAAGGATATTTCTCGATGAATCCACAACCAGACCTAGACTATCTAATAGGCGTGTTAGACCGCCTATCCATATTTGTACAACGTTGCCACGAAGCAGAAAAATACTCTGCCAAACGACGCCAACGCTACCATGACACGGCTCAAGACCAGATTCGCTACTTGCAGGATAGCTTGAATTTCTTGCTTAGTGATTGGGAATAAGGGAACTGTGGTGCCTTCTCTGGGGTTTTGTAAAGCTCTGGAGGAGGTAGTATGTAACTATTTAAAATTTTAGTAAATTAATAATTGTATGTCTAGTTGACAAAAATTAAACTTGATTTGACTCTATCCAAATAGCAAAAGATTTTTATGATATAATGGCGAACGAAGAATCTCTAAAAAGGAGAAAAATAAGTTTATGGAAAAGTTAGAATACTATCAGAGTATAATTAATGAACAAATTTGGATGTTGTGCTTATAATGGATGATAAACTTGAGAAAAAAGCAAAACACCAAAAGACTCTAGGAATTAAGATTGACAATCCATTAAATTGGATAAAAAATATATTATAAGGTAAGTATATGAGCACAGCTACTTTACATGAAATAAATTTAAAAGGTATAGAAGCCTTGAAAAGTGCTTTAGATCCACTAGAATTAGTTCGCTTCTTTCAACAATATGAACACGGTCATGGAGATTATACAGAAGAACGTAAAAATCTTTTTCAGAATGACACCGTAGAACAAATTTGTTTAGAAATAGAAAAGAGAAAGAACTCGTCTCAAGAGTTATAAAAGCTTGTCCTAAAAAAACAATCGACATTTTCCCAGTGCTCGATCGTCTTTCCGTATTTTTACAACGCTGCCACAAAGCAGAAGATTACTGCCCCCACAGACGCCAACGTTACCACGACATGGCTCAAGACCAGATTCGCTACTTGCAGGATAGCTTGAATTTCTTGCTTAGTGATTGGGAATAAG
>JBCCIA010000444.1:0-5127 GCA_039028475.1 Spirochaetota bacterium
CGTACCTGATAAGTCTTACTTTTATCTTCCAAATACTCTAAACGCGAGGAAAGACTATAAATTTTATCTTCTACTTTTAAGGAAATTGCAGCCAGAAAGCCTGGGAATAGAAAAAGACAAATACCTAAAATGTTACATAAAAACAATTTCATAGAAGACAATCCCCACCTTGAAAACAACAGTATCTCACAAAATAGCAAGAATTTTTTTTCTTCTTACACAATTATAAAGGCTTGCTTTTTCACCAAGCTCTCGGATTGTTTTTACAATGGCTTTTGCTGCATTCCAATTTGATCCACAAAAGATGAAGTTTTATGCGTCTTGTGCAGACGGTTTGGACACTTTCCTGCGCGAAGAACTATCACAGTACAGATTGAAAATCATCAGTTCCGGTAGAGCCGGTTGTAGTTTTCGCGGTTCCAAAGAACAACTCGCCAACTTTACTCTAAAAACACGCTTTTCTTCCAGGGTTAGCGTCATCCTAAAAGAGTTCTATGTTACTGGCCCAGAAGAACTGTACCAAACAGCAAAACAATTTCCCTGGGAAAAGTTACTACCAAGCTCCAAAAGTTTTTCCATTGATGCAAATACGAGTGACCAACTTGCAAATTCTCGCTTCGCTATGTACCGCTTAAAAGATGCAATCAAGGATAGATTGCGCGAAAAGAAAAAAGACATCCCAGAGATTACCAAAAACAACGCTGCTTACTGTATCCTTTTGCGTTCCACTAAGGGAAAAGTTTCCTTGCAATTGAGCCTATCCTCCATACCTCTACACAAACGTGGCTATCGTGTAAAAAATACAGGTTCCCCACTCCGTGAAACACTCGCCCAAGCAGTACTGACCTACTCAGGTTGGCAACATTCGGAAAACATCCTAGATCCTTTTTGTGGTTCCGGCACACTGCTCATTGAATCCGCTCTACTCCTCCAGCAAAATGGAGAGATCAATAGGCAACAAATGATGAACTCATCCGTCTATGAGAAAGTTTTTGGTTCTTTAACAGCACGCGATATTAGAAAAAAAATATGGCCAAAACTCATAGGTTCCGATTCTGATGCAAACGCCGTGGAGATAGCCAATGAGAATGCGAGAACAGCTGGAGTCGCAGATCATATATCCTTTGTTGTCAAAGATGCAAAACAAATATCCGAGTTTGCAAAAGAGTTAGGACAAGGACATATTATCACCAACCCCCCTTACGGAATTCGCATCGGCGATGAAGAAGAGTTAAAACCTCTCTACCAAAATTTAGGAAAAATTTTTAAGGACCACTTTTCTGGTTTCGCAATTACCCTCATCTGTGGCAACCGTGCCCTACCAGCTCACTTAAAGTTAAAAGAAGAAAAAAGCCTAAAATTACCAATTGCAGGTTTAAAAGGTAAAATTTCCCACTATCGAATTTTATGAAAGACAAAGACATTCTCTTACGCTTCTTCGAACTATCGGGAAATGATACAGATAGCCTAGTATACCTAAAGAAATACCAGTCTGTAGAGGCAAAAGAATTTGCTTTGATTTACATCAGCCCAGACATTCTTACAGAATTTGCAGAAGCCATTTTTTATGTTTTAAAACTTCTTTCCAATTTAGAACTCTACCCCGTTTTGGTAATGCAGAAGGAATCTTTACAATACCTAGAACTATTCTACCAAATTTTGTACGATAAGATCCGTCTACACCAAGATGACGACTTTCGCTTAGAATTCTTAGAGAATGAAAAAACCAATAGAGTTGCACAAGTTCTCTCAGACAAAAAAATACCTGTATTGGTAGCTCAAGGTAAAAGAGAAGAACTTGTGAGTTTTCTACAGCAACATATACATAACTTGTATACAGGAAAATTCATCTACTTCAAACAAGAGTCAGGGCTCTTTGACAAACATACAAATCAGAAACTTTCCATAATCAATCTCATGAACGATTCCCAAACACTAAAGCAGCAGAGTATTCTTTCCCAACCGGATCAGGCAATTTTAGAGTTATGCGAACAAGTTTTGCAGGTATCGAACAACCGCAGTTTAACAGTGTCGATCACATCTCCTCTTGTTTTATTCAAAGAATTATTTTCCGTGAAAGGAAATGGAACTTTGATCAAGAGAGGCAGCAAAATCGCTTTCAGTGAGAAAATTGGTATTTTAGACAGAGCAAAACTCCTGTCTTTGATGCAAACTTCATTTAAAAAAAAGGTCAAAGCAAACTTTTTTGATAGAGAGTTTCTATCGATCTTGTACGAGATCAACTACCGGGGAGCAGCTGTGATGCGTCAATTTAGAATAGGCTACTACTTAACCAAATTTGCTGTAGATGAAATTGCCCGTGGTGAGGGTATTGGCAGAGAACTATGGGATCAAATGATCGCACGCTACCACTCCGTTTTCTGGCGTGCCAGGCCAAAAAATTCTATCAATAAGTGGTATACCAAAGAATGCAGTGGCATGCAAAAATACCAGGATTGGTTTATTTACTGGATCAATATCGATGCAAAACTCATCCCCCAAGTTTGCGAAAAAGCCTGCTCTATGCCTGTTGACTTTGAGGAGGAAAATATATGAAGCAAAATGCAGAAACCAGCTACTTTTTCTTTGATGGAGATTGTCCATTCTGCAGCAAAATGGCAAAGCGCTTACAAAAACGATGCCTAGCAGAGTCGGTACAATTTCTCTCCTTTCGCAAATTAGACGCAGAAGAACTACTATCGATCCATCCAGAATTATCTTTAGAGTCTCTAAGCGGTGAGGTACAATACGTACAAAACTCTGTTCGGTATCCAGGTTTTTTTGCCATCCGTAAACTCAGCCATAAGCTCAGAACCTACCGTTTTTTTGCCTTTCTGCTCTACCTGCCCCTCATTCCTTTTCTAGGTATGTTAGTCCTACATATTTTGAAGCAAAAAACTGGACATTGATAGCAAGGAAAAATCGCTAGTCAGAAATGGGAGACCACTTTCCTTTCCAATTGTAGTATTCAAGAGCACGAAACTTTTTTTTATAATCATAAAAAGAAGGGCGGTGGAACGCATAACCAGGGTAATAAAACGCAAAACCTCGTTCTATGCAATAGTCAATTTCTACTAACATGGTATAGACCCCCAAACTGCGTGAGGAATAGTCTAGATCAAAAGCAGCATACACACTGGAAGCGGCAATTTTGCCAATATCCAAAAAACTGAATGCAACCAACTTATCTTTATCAAATACGCACACTTCTTTGGTTTCACAAGGTACAATTCCTGGCTGTTCAGAAATAAAGTCGTAAATAGAACTGGGTTTGTTATCCTTAAAACGCACGGCATGTCTAAAAAATAAGTCTTCCTTTTCTTTATCAACCATTGCAGGTCGGATCAAGGTAGTAATATCTTGGTTTTTGCGTAGAATTTTGCGCTGTTTTTTATTGTGTGAATATTCCTCCAAGCAGATGCGTAGAGGCATAACAATTGCTGGCAATTCATCTAAAATACTTACGTTATAGCGATAGAATAGGGTTCCAAAGTGTCTGAAACCTCTCTCCCAATAGGAGTCCATTTTATGCGGAGGTTCATAATCTGATACAAACTGATCCTGGATAAAATGCAAACTCATAACACAGACAGTATTTTTCTCTTTCCTGAAATGAAAAGTTTATTTACAGGGTGCCTAAAAATAAGTGTATTCTTAAGACAAATGCAAACTGTTCCTTTCGCACTCTTTTTCCTAATGCAATTGATAAATTGCCAAATGGAGACCCGAAAAGCTCCTACTTATACGATCTCACCCTCGAAAAAGTTTATTATATTTGTCGATACTGGTGGAAACCCTATTCTGAAAAAACTTTTATGTCAAGAAATGCAAAAAAATGGCTTTCCCAATACCTGCTACTCCAAAACCTACCAGGAACAACAGAAATACCGTGAGCAAGGCAAAGAACTAATTCTGGCAGAACCTGAAAAGGAAGTATTTTCACTCAGCGTGCAACCTCGAATCAGTAAAAGCTCCTATGATCTCTTACGCAATGTGGGAATGTCCCTTTTGACTCTAACGAGTGGTACTTTTGTCAGTACTTCCGCAGAAATAGAATATACGATTAGCTTACGAAAGGAAAACACACCGCTAGTTTCCACAAAACTCCAAGAAACGGGACGTATCGGCTTTTATAGCTTCCTACCATTTTATATGGGTTTCGCAGCTACTGGGATGGGCACAGCTCTCAATACGTATAGAAATCCGGAAAACTTACAAAAGTATTGCTTACACGAGAAACCAAACCAAATGAGAGAGTTTTGGGAGCAGACACAAGAAGAATATTGCCGTGAATACGAAGTTGTTCTCAAAGATAGTTTTTATGGCATAGAAAGCAAGATTTTTGAGCTCATACGCTTGCAACTGGTAGCTGGACATTACTATGAATAAATGGATACTTAGCTTACTTCTCCTCATTTCACAGCTTCCTTTACAAGCTCTACCCAAATTAGGATATTTTTTTTACACGGGACGTTATACAGAGACAGACCTACTCCCCATTCTATTCCAACAAAAGACGGATTACCGTAAGTCAGACATTGCCACTCTAGGAGTCACCTACCCCATTACAAGCCGCATTCGTATGATACGTTTTGAAGGCGAGGGCAATGTTGTAAAACACTTTGGTTTGATGTCGCATATAGAGGCCAATGTAAGTTTAAATGCCCGCATATCCAATCTATTTTGGCTTCCCCTATCTCTTGCATTCGGGGAAGGAATGTCTCTAGCATCACAAAACCCAAGCTTAGAAAACAAAGGAAAGGGTGTCTATTATGCAGGGAACTATTTTGATCCGGCTACATCTCTTGTTGTATTTGGCAATTTAGGTTACCTACCTATTGGTTCTAGTTTGCAAATAGATAGTATAAAGTCTTCTGCTTTGCTAAACTTTGTTATGGTAGAGTTAGAATACTCCTTTCCCCAATGGGAATACCAACCAGGTGTTTTTATGAGAATCCACCATCGTTCGGGGGTGTTTGGCTTGTATTGCCAACCTGATCCCGCATGCGGTTCCAACTTCGTCAGTTATGGTTTACGAATCTGGTTTTAACGGAAACTGAGAAAGAAAAATTGTTGGAATATTTCCTTGATTCTCTACTTTGTTTTAGGCAATGCTTTGGACAAAAA
>JBCCIA010000445.1:0-5113 GCA_039028475.1 Spirochaetota bacterium
CGCTTCTGTTAGCTGTATATTAGAATCTTTTTCTTCTGTTTTCTTTGTTTTAGGCAGAATCACATCATTCATCTTTTTGGCAAAGTCTTCTGAAGTATTTGTAGGAATTCCGTATTTCCTGCAGTGGAAAAGTATATCCTTATCAGATGTAACAGTAAGAACATTCCCCCGTGATAAGCAAGTCTTAACATACTTTTTGATAAGTACATCAGCTTTGAGTTCATGGCTGTAGCGGATGGTAATTCCCTGGTAGTCATCTGTTTCTACAACACTTCCCTTCTCTTTTCTACCATCAAAAAAAGCTATAACTTCCGTATTGCCTTTTTTCATTCGGTATTTTTGCACACGAGCGAGCAAACCGAGTCTTGCTTCTTGCAAACGATTTTCATACATGCAAACTTCCAGCTCTGGAAACTTATATATCAAATTAAAACCATCTATGATAAGAAGCACAACCTTTCCTCAGTTTTTATCAGCTTAGAAGGATAATTATAGGATGTGAGCATTAGAATTCAAGAAAATAAAATTTTACTTCTTCATGATGCGTTCTGCATGTATTACATCTGGTATCATGCGAATGCTCTGCAAAATCTCTTCCAACTGGTCTAGGTGCTCAATGCCCAATAAGAAGCGAGCAATCAAAACATTGCCTCCAGGAGAAGTAGCCCCTGCTTCTAGCATATTGGTCTCTGTATTAGCAATACAACCAACAATTTCCGAATAAATCCCTTGCCTATCATTGGCTTTCACCTCTAAACGAACAGGAACCGGCTCATCCAAACCTTGCCACCATACATTGACCATACGTTTTTTTTCTGTATAATTTTTCACTACTGGACAATCATGCCTATGAACACTCACCCCACGTCCTTTTGTGATAAAACCAATGATCTCGTCCCCAGGTATGGGAGCACAGCAACCGGCTAGCTTTACGAGAATGTCTTCTATTCCATCCACGAGAACCGATGCAGTACGGTATTTTCCCTTTCTCTTTCGTACTGCGGCCTTATTTTTTAGAGTGTCTAATTCTTGTTGGCTCAAACCAGTTTTTGCCTTCTGAACGGAAGAAATTTCTGTATACGCCTTACTTTTAGCATCATCTTGTTGTTTCTTAAAGTATTGCCGGAGTTTCTGCCTTGCGGAAGAAGTTTTTAAAATACGCAACCAGATCGGCGAGGGAACGGTACGTTTATCGGTTATAATTTCGATCTGATTGCCAGAGGTCAATTCTGTACGAAAAGATGCCAATTTGCCATTTACACGCGCTCCTTTTGCCCTAAGGCCTAGTTCGGTATGAATGCGAAATGCAAAATCTAAGACCGTAGAACCTTTCGGCATACCAATTACCTGGCCATCGGGAGCAAATACCAAGATTTCATCCTCGCGGAGTTCTGTTGCAAACTCTTCCACAAACTCTTTCGGATCAAGAACTGACTGGCTCAAAAAGCGAATCCTCTCATTCCATTTCTTAGTAAGTTGGATCTGCTCTTCCTGGAGGGATGTCTTTTGCTTATAAGCCCAATGCGCAGCAATTCCATATTCAGCAGTCTGGTGCATTTCTTCTGTTCTAATCTGTACCTCAATAGGATTGCCATCTGGCCCCATAACCGTAGTATGTAAAGATTGGTAAAGGTTAGATTTGGGAGTAGCGATATAATCTTTAAACCTTCCTGGAACCGGTACCCAGAGAGTATGCACGATCCCTAAAACACCGTAGCAATCTTTCAGTTCTTTGGTTATAATGCGTAAAGCGCGCAAGTCATAGATCTGTTCGAAGTCACGTCCCTTTTGGTGCATTTTTGCGTAAACAGAATAGAAATGCTTAGCACGACCTTGCACGTCAGCTTGAATATTCACTTCATGCAAACGATTTAGGAGTACCTTTTGGATATTTTGTATGTATTCTTCCCGCTGCGACTTTTTAACTTTGATCATCGATTTGATTTCATTGAACTCACGTGGAAACAATACCTGAAAAGCATGGTCCTCTAATTCTGATTTAAGCTTATAAATACCCAGTCTACCTGCAATTGGGGCGTAGATTTCCATTACTTCCCGAGAAATGCGAATTCTTTTTTCAGGTGGCATGTATTGAATGGTTCGCATATTATGGGTCTTATCAGCTAACTTAATCACAAGAACTCGAATATCCTCAGCACTTGCCATAAGAATTTTCATGACGTTTTCGGCTAATTTGGCTTCACGTGATTTCTTTTTATCTTGTTGGTTGGCAGAGAGATTGCGCGTTTCTTCGCGTATTCTAGAGATTTTTGTCACACCAGCTACTAAATTTGTAACTTCACTGCCAAAATCAGACTCCATCATTTTCGCATTGTACGGAGTATCTTCTACCACATCGTGCAAAAGACCAACTGCGATCTCAGGAATACCGACCCCCAATTCCAAGAGAATGTAGGCAACATTGACCGGATGGATAATGAACGGCTCTCCTGATTTGCGCTTCTGCTCTCCGTGCTCTCTTTCAGCAACTTCGTACGCTTTACGCAGAAAAGTTACCCTTTCTTGACCAAATTGCTTTCTAGCAGATTCAAAAAGCTCTTCGACTGTAACATTTCTAAACTCACTAGACAAGTCTACAACCTCTCTATATCTAAGCTCAAATCTAAAAAGCGGGTTGTATGTGTTAAATATCCCATACTAACACCAATCCCCTCTCCCAATTTGGAGAGAGCTTGTAGTTTTTCTGGAGTAATTCCTCCTGAACATTCAATAAAAATATTTGGAGCCTTTTGGCGTAATTGGGCTATAGCAGACTGGGTATCTGCTAGGGTAAAATTATCCAGAAGTAAAATATCTGGAGCAGCGAGAATAGCTGCGTCTAGTTGTTGCAACGAATCTATCTCTAACTCGACCTTCTGTTTGGGAAATTTTTCACGGATCGCACCTACCGCTTTTGGAATAGAACCAAACATTGCAACATGGTTGTCTTTGATCATTGCCATATCTGAAAGGTTGATACGATGGTTGCTACCTCCCCCGCAATATACGGCGTACTTAGCAATTTTACGGTAAGCGGGTAATGTTTTCCGTGTATCGAGAATTGTTAGACCTGGATAAGATTGCACCAGGCGGTTTGTTTCTGAAGCAATACCTGAAATATATTGTAAAAAATTTAGTAATACCCTTTCCACACGCAGAAGAGTGTTCAACTGACCCTCGAAAACAGCAAGACAAGAACCAGCTGTAAAGACTTCTCCATCCTTTTTTAGAAATTCGAAGGAAAAACGATCAGGATTCTGCCGTTCTATCTCCGTAACAATATCTTGTCCTGCTAAAACACCATCCTCTCTTGTTACTAAACGAGCGCGACATTGCTCTCCAGAAGAAAAAATAGCTTCTGAAGTAACATCGTGGTTAGGACAGTCTTCTACTAGGGCAGTATGCACCAATGCCTGGTAATCCTCTAATGCAAGGTGGGTTATTGCTTTTGTGTAATGATAAATCATAAAAAAGGCTTAGGATAACTCCTAAGCCTTATCAGAAAAACAAGATTCATTTTTGTCAATAACTCTTCTGTTAATTTCCTCCAGGATCCACAGTATTTGCATCGCTTGGAGCTCTATCTTCTTTTCCTTCTTTATCATCTTCTTTTTCACCTGGCAAAGATTCTTCTAACTCACTGGAACCTTCTTTGCCCTCATCGTCATCCTCGTCATCGGATTCTTCACTACCATCTTCAGAGTCTTCGCCATCCTCGTCAGATTCCTCACCATCTTCGTCAGAACCTTCGCCATCCTCATCCGACTCTTCGCTATCGCCGTCATCAGAGTCTCCATCATCTGCATTGGAATCTTCACTATCATCGCCTGAATCTTCGTCGGAGTCATCCGTCTTCTTCTCTGAGTCTTCTTCTGGCTCAGAAGTTTCATCCGATGAATCTGAGTCTTCTTTCTTATCTTTATTGTCGCAAGGGCAAGGGTCCTTTTTCTTAGGAGGAAGCACTTTGACTTTTACAGGCACACGCAAAATTTGATCAGGATAGATGAGGTTTGGATTGCGAATCTTAGCCTTATTGTAAGTGTAAATCTTTTTCCAATCCGTAGCTTTGCGGTACATACTGTGGTACTGAGCTATTTTCCAAAGAGTATTGTCCTTTTTGACTCGGTATTTTTTCCATACTACCTTGGTTTCTGGTTTGAGATTTTTTTGCCGCTCTGCTTCTTCACGTCGACGCTTCTCTTCAAGCTCACGTTGTTTTTTCAGTTCTTCTTCTCGAGCCAAACGATCAGCCACTTCATTAGAGCGGTTGTATAGAGCAATTGCCTTAGTCAAAGCGTTTTCAGCGTATTTTATCGATTCATCGCTATCCGCAATAGATGTTTCATAAGCCTTACTAGTCAAATTCTCGTTGGCTGAATCAAACTTCTCTTTGGCTTTGCCTATCTTATCTTCAAAGTCTTTGTATAGTTCTTGTAAGGTCTCATCTTGATCAATGATGTCTTTGTGAAAGGAGTATTTCTCTGCGGAATCGATTTTAGTTTTTGCGAGAGCCAAACGTTTCTCTGCATAGGGAACAACTGCTTTGGTGAATAAAATTTCAGAATCTTTGCGGGAGCGATCTAACTTTTCTACTCCTGACTTGATCATACCTGACTTTACATCACCCAGAGCAGATTCATACAGACTTCTTGTTTCTTGAAGTTGTTTGCTTAGCTCTGGCTGTGCGGGTTCCTGCAGCTTGATATATTTCTCAGATATAGCCAAATTTTTTTCTATATCTGTTGTAGAATCTAAAATTTGCGGAGACTGGGAAAGGGCGATACTTTTAGCATGGGTTGCTCTTTTGTCAGCTTCGAGGAGTTTAGCAATTACTTTGTCATACTTCTCAAAAGCCATACTTCTAACAACATTTTGCTGCACTTCTCCTTCGCGAGATGGATAGGTGCGAAGCATTTTACTGGCTTCTGCTTCCATTTCCTCGGCTTCTGCAAAAGCCTCATTGGCTTTTTTGAATTCTGTAGATGCTATTTTATCTGCATAAGAGTCCCCTGCAGAGCCAAGGGATTTCTTAATTTTATCTCTTAGCTGGTCAACTCGTTCAGGAATTGCCTTTTCAGAAGCATCTCTAGCTTTTGTCCATGCGTATTCCGCA
>JBCCIA010000446.1:0-5088 GCA_039028475.1 Spirochaetota bacterium
GAGGAATGCAAGTAAATAAATTGATAAATTATTTATTGTTTGTAAAAGTTGTTACGATACTATACTCATTTTCTCCAACAAAAGATCTGGTATAGTACCGCAAAAGTTGTGTTAGGGTTTGTCTGACAAAATTTTAGCTATTGACACGGAAGAAGATAACATCACCGTCTTCGACAACATACTCCTTGCCTTCTATACGCAATTTGCCTTCTTCTTTGACTTTTGCTGGGGTCGCTAGCGTATCGATATCTTGGTATTTCATCACCTCAGCACGAATATAGCCTTTTTCAAAGTCGGAATGGATGACTGAAGCTGCTTTGGGTCCAGTACTGTTGGCGAAAGTTGTCCAGGCACGTACCTCCTGTTCTCCAGCGGTCAAAAAAGTGATTAAGTTGAGTAGCCTGTAAGCAGAATGGATCATGCGTTGTAAGCCACTTTCAGATTCACCAAGTTCTTTGAGAAATTCTTGTTGCTCTTCTGGGTCTAGAGTTGACAGCTCTTCTTCTATTTTTCCAGAAAGAATCACTACTTCTGCATTTTCTAATTTAGCTAATTCTAAAATCTTTTTTACATAAGGGTTGTTTTCTTTGTTCTGCAAATCAGTTTCTGCCACATTTGCACAATATAGTACTGGTTTTATAGTAATCAAGTTGAACTGTTTGGCTATTTTACGCTCGTCCGCATTCAGTTCGACTATACGGGCATTTTTCCCTTCTTTTAATACAGGAAGAATTTTCTCCATTACTGTGACAATTTCTTTGCTTTCCTTGTTGCCCGAGCGTGCGGTTTTAATTACTCTTTGGTATTGTTTTTCTAGACTGTCTATATCGGCGATGATAAGCTCATAGTCAATCACTTGGATGTCTTCGGCTGGGTTGACACCTCCGTGTACATGGGTAATGTTTTCATCGTCAAAGGCTCGTACCACATGGCAGATAGCGTCTACTTCTCGGATGTGGGAAAGGAATTGGTTGCCCAAACCTTCTCCCTTGCTGGCTCCTTTGACTAGCCCTGCAATGTCGACAAATTCTATGAACGTAGGGATCACCTTTTGCGGCTTATAAATCTCTGCCAATCGGTATAGGCGAAAGTCAGGTACCTCTACTGTACCCTTATTAGGCTCAATAGTGCAAAACGGGTAATTCGCCATTTCAGCACCAGCTTTCGTCAATGCATTAAAAATCGTTGATTTGCCTACATTGGGCAAACCAACAATCCCACAGTTTAAACTCATTTATTTCTCCCTTGCGGAATATGGTTCGATCCACGAATGGTTTCTATCGTTACTGTTGAGAAAGATAAACTCCTGGTGGTTGCGAATCAGGTAACCATTGCGAAAAGAGAGCTGTATCTTACCAACTTTCTCCATAGAATCTGGGCACTCTGCAAAATAAATATTTTTCTGAAAGGAGTAGCGATTTTTTTTCCGTCCTGAGAAAATATAGATTAGGGGAGTATTGTAGAGGTGCTTTAAAGATTCATCGGGTAGTTCTCCCTCTTCTAAAAATACAATCGTAGCATCGTAGCGGCGTCTGTTTATCTTTTTTTGCCTTCTTTTGGCGATACTGGTGATAAGAATTCGATAAGAACCCATTTTATAGACCTGTTCCCCTGGGTAATAGAGTAGGCTTTCCCGGTGAGCCAAAAAGGGTATGGAAAGGTTTTTCGGTGGAGGAGTTTTCTCTAAAACGTCTAGTTCTTGTGGGCTGAGAAAAATACCATCAAATGGCAAAGAAGACAGGTAGGTATAGTTTGTTTGTTTAGAGATTGGTTGTCCGAGAAAGTTACCGTTGGAAAACAGTAAGACCAAGCCATTCTGTTCCCCTTGCACAGCAGCTTCCCTTCGTTTGATTTCTCCAATGGTGGTAATGCCTTTGGAACCTTGTGGGTCAAAGGCATACTTTCCACGGATACTACAGGTGTAGAGAAAAGTGAGTTGTTTGTCATGTAAGGAGATTGGCTCGGCAAACAGATAGGGCAGGCAAAGCAGTAGTAAGAAAGGGAGAAACAGCTTTTTGGTACTCATACTTTATTATCTACTGATCCGCCAGTCTTCTCAAGAAGATTTACTTACGCAAAATATAATCTTCTGAACTTTCATTCGACTTCCTAATAAAAAGCCTTTTTTTAGGTTCTACTCCCAATATAACTTGGTAGAGGTCTGTTAGGATCGGCCGGGAGGAGTAGTAGCCGTGGTTTAAGGCAATGATAGCGTCGTCCACTTGGTTGACATTGATCATAACAACCTTTTTTCCGGCTTTTTGGCAAGAGCCGATTCTTTTGTTCTTGTTTACCGTTTTCGAGGCGACAAGAGCCTTATCTCCTGGAGAGCAATAAACAGTAACCTGCTCACTCGCCTCTTCCAGGTTTCCTGCGATTTTAGTGAATTCTTTCGCAGGAAAGTCTGGAGCGTTGAGAATGAGTTGGTTGATATATTTCTTTTTCTTCTTTCCTAAATTCGAAATGGCAGGTAAGACAATCTGGTGCCCCATAGAATGGACAATCACATGCACCCTTTTGCCAGTAGAACTCAACTTCTTGATAAAGTCTTGCATTACTGGGATGGTTTGTTGGGCATTTTTCTGGTTTTCACGGTAGGTAGTGTTTAAGCGAAACTGGCCAAAAAAGCCACCGCTGGAACCTGCAGGCCAGGTAAAAAGAACGATTTCGCCAGGAAATTTTAGGTCGTACTTGATCTGAGCTGCTCGTAGAACTGCTTCTTCAAACTTTACATTGAAACCGTGCACAAAAAGAATTATCTCGGAGGACTTACTTTTTTCGATCTTTGACAACAATTTGCTTTCTGATTTGGGAGTGATATCTTCTACAAATTTAAAATAAGAGCCAGGGTTACCGCTTTGTTTATAATCTACCTGACCGATTGCATGTTTGGCAGGTACATTTACATCACACCTGGCATAGGTTATTTTTTCGCTAATTTTGGTGGAATAGTATGTATCGGAACACTCCGCTTTGCCTCCACTTCTTCTACGATTGGTTGCAAAATAAACGGCTATGGTATCTGTTTGATCGTAGGGTTTTTTGATACGATCATTCAAATATTTTTTGGTTACTACTCTAGGAGGGCTTGCACAGTTGGCCAGAAGGAATACAACTGCCAAGAACGGTAAAGTTTTATGAATCATTATTTGTACCGGAATCCTTTTAAATACTTTTTTGGGTCAGTGGTTTTGCCGTTTTTGATGATTTCAAAGTGTAGGTGTGCGCCAAAGCAGTAGCCAGTGCAACCAGAACGGGAGATTACCTTGCCACCCTCTACTCTGTCGCCCCGCCTAACATAGAGCTTAGAATTGTGGGCATAGAGAGTTTTTAGCCCTTGCGTGTGCTGGATGATGACAACATTGCCATAGCCGCCCATCCAACCGCTGTAGATCACTTTTCCAGAACGAGCCGCTTTGACTGGTTCGTAATTTGCCTTTAAGTCGAGAGCGTCGTGGAAGTGGGAGCGGGGATAGGTTCGCCAAGCAAAATCCGAGGTGATGACCCTGGAAGGAACGGGCATGTACCAAAGCAGCGGTGGTTTGGGGCGTACCGCTCCTGGGAGAAAGATCTTTTGCCCGGGTGAAAAGAGGTCGGCACTACGAATCTTGTTTTCAAACAGGACATCATCTGTGGAAATGTTGTATTTGCTGACTAGGCGAGCCAGACTGTCACCTTTTTTAAAAGTGTAGATAATCCCTGCTTTACCTGGTAGGTAAAGGTGCTCTCCTGGAGCGTAGTACTTGTACTTGCTTTTGATTTTATTTGTTTTGAGTAAGTCTTGAATTTTTAGCCGGAAACGTTTGGCAATCGATTTGAGAGTTTCGTTTTTTTTGACAGTGTAGCGGGTAACTTTTTTGTAATGGTCGTTCTGCGTATCTGAAAAATCTTCTTGGTAGGATTCTAATATAGCCTTTTTTTTGGCTTCCGTCGCTTTTAAATAGTCTTCATCGGCATTCTTGGCCTTTCTATCAGTAGCATCATTTTCAAAGACCTCATTGACATGCACGGCATACGGCAGTGTACTCTGGCCTCGCTTGTCTGATTGGATCGGGCTAAACCCTAGAATGGCTGTCAAGCTGCAAGCGATCATAATGAGGGGCAAAGCTTGGAAACGCTTTTTGTTGAGGTCAATTCCGCCAAAAAACAACTTCTTGCCGCGTTTGTAAGAGTAGTGGTAATTGTAGTCACCTAGATAGATCAATGTGAAATTGTCTGTTCTAACAATTTCTCTACCATGGGTTAGCTTTCTTGGCTTGCGGAATATCATAAAAAAAATAGATATTAGTTTGAAAAGTATAGAGCTTTGCTCTTTACTACAATAGGGTATTTGCATACAGGCTATAAGAGCGATATTTTTTGGCAAGAAAAAATTACCGTCTATCTTTCTTACCTGCCAGGGCAATCGATACTTTAGAAATCGGTTTTTTTGCCAAAGTGTGCAAAATAAACTCGCTAGCTTGTAGGAGCTTTTTCCAGTCAATCCCTGTGGCAAAACCTAACTTTTCTAAGAGGTAAATTAGATCCTCTGTCGCTAAGTTGCCGGCAGCACCAGGTGCGTAGGGGCAACCTCCTAAACCAGCAATGGAAGAGTCAAAGGAGCGGATGCCCATTTCTAAGGATTTATAGACATTGGCAATTGCCATACCATAGGTATCGTGGAAATGAGAAGCGAACAATTTTGCGGAAAATCGTTTCAATAAGTTCTGCAAGAGTACTTCGATTTCCTGTGGTACGGCTACACCGATGGTTTCTCCCAAAGAAATTTCATAAACGCCAGCCTCTAGTAAAGGTTCGCAGACCTGCAATACCTGTTCTGCTTGTATCGCACCTTGGTAGGGACAAGCTACAACAGTGGAGATATAAGCACGAACCTGGATAGCATCCTTTTCTGCTTGTTTACAGATCTCTAGGCAAGCCTGTAGAGAATCCGTGGTAGTCCTATTGGTGTTTTTTAGATTGAAGGCATCCGAAGGAGAGGTAAACACTGCAACTTTGTGGTAATGCAAGAGCCCCAGGAGATAGCAAGGGCAACTGTTGGCGCAAAGCCAGACTCCAAAGCCTATTGGCAGGGCCGGATTAGAGGCA
>JBCCIA010000447.1:0-5065 GCA_039028475.1 Spirochaetota bacterium
ATTTTTTATTTTTTATACTTAAAAAGACCCTTCCAGGAAATCATGCCACTTTTCTTAGCCTTTGTTTGTATATTTGTATCTTACATACAACTTTTAAAATCATTACGTTTCAAATGGTGGTTGTAATCAGCGTAAGGTGAAATAAAATGACCCGTACTAAAATAATCCCTATATCCAAATCTCGCTTTGTTATTTGGCTTTTGGTAGGTATAGCATTATTCGCCGCATTCCTTTACCATATAGAATTCATAAATCAATATGTACCTGACAAGTGGTTAGACTATCATATACCCTTACTTTTTTTCATTCTTGCTGCCTATATACAATTAGGCTATTTATTACAAGTAAAAAGAAATTCTTTATTTACTTCTGATTACAAAATTTTACAAATAAGCATTTTTTTAATAGCTTGCATTTTTATTGTCTTAGGAACAATTTTTTACGGCTATTTAGGCATTAAAGTATATTTGTTTTCCGTATCTTCGGTAATGTATTCCATTCTATATTTTTATTCTATATCTGTAAATTTTTCGATAAGTTATTGGTTGTTGATCATTAGAGTAAAAGGGGATTCTTTACAAAGTTCTCATCTAATTTATTTAGACAGAATCAATTACCTAGTTTTTTTCTTGGTTCTGTTTACGTTTTTCTTACAACACAAAAATACTGTACCAATCCAACGACTTGCTTGGCTTCCTCAAGAAGTAAGTAAGGCAATTTTTCCTTGCGAAATTCATGAAGTATTCTTTCCACCAGATCTGTATACCCTGGTACAAATGGGGAGAATAAAAGATTTAAAGAAGGCACTTAAAACAGGAGTAAACCCTAATCAAGTTCATCAACACAAACCGTACGTTGAGGTAAATTATCGTTATTTTTGTTGCGGAGTGGATATAAGAGAACCAAGGGAATACCATTCTTCCTGTGATGCTTTGCACTTGGCTGCGTATAATGGATCTCTTGACATGGTTGTTTTATTAATGGAATATGGTGCTGATCCTACAATATCGCATTTTTGCAATATCCCATATTTTGGATTTGACTCTTTGGGAATAGATCCATTTAAAGGTATGAATGCAGCCGATGTGGCTGGCTTTAAAAAAAAGACAAGAGTCTTGGATTGGTTGCAAAAGCATGGGATTAAACCCAATGGAAACTATAAACCGATTGAATAAGTCACTCAAAAGAATACAAGTAAGGAGTAGATTTTCAATTGCCTAATTCTAAACTTTCACAAACATACCCTCTTTCTCGGTACCATTTTTATATCTGGCTACTATTTGGTTTCATTTTATATATTTTTTACTTTGCCAGTTTGAAATTTATTGATCATAACAGTCACTCCAACTTCTGGTCTGATTTACATCTACCTGCAATTTTTTCAGGACTTCTTTTTTATATCTTATTGGGGTTTACATTACAACTACATAGAGATAATAAAATATCTGGTTCTGTTGGTATAATTTTTGGAATTCTTATAGCCGTTGTCTTTCTAACAACCAGTTTTTTTGCAATAGTCGGAGATATAATGATCCGAGGAAGTTCATTTTTGTATTTTAAACTCCTGTATTTCTTCTATATAGATTTACTTCCTGTAAACCTTTATTTACTCACTCTTCTTATTTTACTAAAACGAAACGGTAATCGGCTAGAGTCCTCTGCTTTTCATCTCATAAAAAAAACTACCAGTCTTATGATTATAGTATACATTCTTACATTTTTCATTCTACTAGAAGATTCGGTTCCTGTAGAAAGACTTCGATGGTTTCCGGAACAAGCAAGCAATTTGTTGCTTCCTATAAGAATACATAAATTACTATTTCCTCTGGATCTTTATGAATTAGTAAAGATGAAACGACTAAAAGAACTGCGAAAACGTCTTGAAGAAGGAGCCAACCCGAATGAAGTTCATGTGATTCCCCCTTATTATACTGGGTTTTCTAATAACTGTCATGACGGACAATGCGATAACTATTACAATAAAGAAAATCCCAAATGTGATGAACTACATTTGGCCGCTGCTAATGGGCAATTAGAAATGGTTATTTTACTGGTACGATTTGGTGCTGATCCAAAAATTCGTCATTTTTGCAATGGTGTTAATTTATACTGGCTTGGTGCTGGTAGGCAAATAAAATATTTCGACCTTGGAGGATACAATGCCGTTGACGAATCTGTTAGATATAAGCAAACTCAAGTCTTAAAATGGTTCCAAAAAAATGGGTTTAAGCCTACCGAATAGTTATAAAATTTTATAAAATCTAATATTGCAAGGTCTAAATATATATGAGAGTATCCTTCAAAGTAGCAAGAACATCTGTAAATACTTTTTTGTATCTAATGGAATAAAGTAGCACTTTTAAGATAAGAAAGTAAAAAATCGAAAAAAAAATTATTCGAATGCTAGAAGCAAGATTAGGTCGTAAGAGTTTTTATTATTATGATGGAATAATTGAAAAACTTATAGATAGGACAACACAAACAAACTCTATTGATCATTATGGAAATACTCCTCTACACTATGCAATGAGAAGGTCTTATGACAAATCTGTAAAAGCACTGAGCGAGAAAGGTCTTGGGTTAAATCAAAAAAATGTTCAGGGAAATACGGCTTTGAATTATGCTCTCAGGTTATGCAATCATAAATACTTTAAGATATTACTTGAGAAGGGTATTACCCTCAACTATACAAACCATGATGGCTTGACACCTCTGTACCAGGCTGTAAATTGTAGTAATATAGAGTTGGTAAACATTATGCTAAAACGTGGAGTTCATCCCAACAATAAATTATACGATAGATATGGTGATCATCCATTTACTTTATCTATAAAAAAAAGGCGGTTAGATATTGCAAAGTTATTATTTAAGTATGGAGCAGATATAAATGTGCAAAGTGCTTCCGGTTGGAATGGCTTAATGCTCGCAAGTTACAATGGAGATATCTCCACTGTCCAATGGCTATTAGAGAAATATGCTAAACTCAATAGTAAAGTAGAATGGACAGACGGACAATACGATGGAGCCACTGCTCTTACAATTGCAGTTTTTCACAACCATACAGATATTGTGAAACTTCTACTAAAACATGGTGCAGATCCCCAAACAAAATGTGATAGAGGCATGACTCCCTATGACTACGCAGTTCAAAAGAAAAATCCTGAAATGATACAACTCCTTAGGTCTGCCGAAAAAAGCAATATCTGGCAGATTTCCCCCTAAGTCCTACGATTCGATTCCAAGGGTGAGTTTCCATAGGCTTTCATTTACTTGTACGACTGCAATCGGGATATCCAAAAATTGCTGGATGATGTCAATATTTGTACGGGTATGCAAACTCGGTACCGTAGTGGTAAAGCTGCCTGCACCTGCCAATGCCATCGGCAGTAACAATTGATCGACCAGATGTTCTTCAACTGCGGCATTGGCAGCGAGAAACTTTTTCACCTGCCCGGCACAGCGTTTCGCAACACTCTCTGCCGAGACGCCCTTTTCACCGATGACCTCAAATACATTACAGTGGGTATCAGCTTGTACCACCAAATGCAAACTATTGCCTGGCCCTTTAGATTCTACCTGGTCTACTTGTGCATTGGCCCTAGACCAATTTAGTTCTTCGCGAGCCGTTTTTATTTCACGCTCTCCTATAGTTTTTGGAAGTTTGCTGAGTAAGGCACGCATTCTGCAATGTTGTGGATCAGTAGCAAGGTGTGCGGCACCATCGAGCAAATGTAGCGGTTTGAAGTGTGAGGTTGGCATGATGGTGAGTTGCCACTTACCACCACCTGCTGGGTAAAAGCCAAATCGTTGCGTATTGACCTCGCATTTGACACCCATGCGTTCTATAATAGGGAAGTATGCATGCTGTAAAAAACACAGAGAAGGTGACATACCATTATGGGTTCCACCTTCCAAGGTAATGGTTGAAGGTGCATCAGAAAGTGCTAATACAGGAAGAATTGTTTGGCAAACCAAAGCCGTACTGCCCGCCGTACCAATGGCAAAGTAGTAGCTATCTGCTTTTATGTTTCCAGGAGTAAATCTTAGGCGTGATGCACCAAATTCGACACCTTCTGTTTTGGCATTGCAAATAGCCTGTGCTGCTTTAACCGAGGTGAGATGTTGCCTAAGTAGACCAGGTTTTTTACGTTTGGCACGAATGTTAGTGAACTCAATCGGCTTCTGAGTCAGAATAGATAGGCTCAATGCGGTTCTTAAAACTTGGCCGCCGCCTTCACCCAGTGAGCCATCTATGGTTAAAAATGTCATGTTATGTTTGGTATCTTTATTCCTATATGTTACTTATCTATCCTGTCAATTCTTTCTTTTCTACAGAGTTCGATACACCTAAATTAAATTCATCAAGAGGTTTTATTTCTTTCCCTCTTTAGAGCAGGCTAAAACCCCTAAACTTTTAGTACCACCTGATATCGGATTCAAAGTTACATGAATGCCTCTGTCATCGGTGTATTCTTTCACTTTAGCTATGGGAAAAAATACAGCCAAACTCCTGCGGATTCTCTTCATCGCTTTGTATATCTTTGGTATTATCGCTTTGGTTCTATTGTCTTTGCTGACCTTTACTGGGCAATTAAATCATATCACCGAATGGCTACATGGGGAGCGATTGTCTCATTATCTATATTTGTTATGATTCTTAGCCATGCTGCATGACCATAGTCCCAAGGCAATATGGGTTCACTAACAAACCAAGCCAATCATTTGAAATAAATTTTTTCCAAAAAAACAGTTTTATCAGAAAATTATTTCCTTTCAGTTGTTACCTTAGGTAGTTGTACAAAGGAAAACCTTCTTTTAGATATGAAAAAAGTTATTATTATTACTATATTCTTCTTTTTCTCCCAATGTTCCCAAAAATCAGGTAGTTTTTTGGACAATACGGTGCGTCTATCCACATTTCTCAGTACCTCTACCAGCGATACCCTATCCCTATCCGTTTCTGGTTCGCTTAGCCAAGACGGTACGACAATTAGCAATACCCTGATTACAACCAATGCAAGCACCTTAAGCACCAGCACTTCTGCCAAAGGCCGTTCTACCTCAG
>JBCCIA010000448.1:0-5054 GCA_039028475.1 Spirochaetota bacterium
CTTTATCATTGTAGTCTAAAAAATCATAAGAACTTGTAGAGATAAACACTTGACTTAGTAGTGATCGCTATATATACTAGTGCTCTATACAAACAGAGTGGGTTATCAGTGAGATGATCTGGAAAGGAAAGAATGGCTCAAAAAAGTGTCAAAGAACAGATGTTACACATTGCATCAGACCAGTTTTACAAAAAGGGTTTTGAAGCAACTTCGGTCAAGACCATCGTGGAACTCTGTGGTACAACTGCACCGGCGCTATACCACCACTTTGGCTCGAAAGAGGGGTTAGCCCTGGCTTATCTAGACAATGCAGCCGTTAAGCGTTCCGAACGCCTCAAGCCAGCTTTCGTCGGACAGACACTAACGGAAATTGTCGAGGCGTGGATCGAATGCATAAAAGCTGATATTGCACAGGAAGATTTCCTTGGCTGCAATATCGGGAACTTCAGCTCTCAATTAAACCAATCTGCCGAACGTAGTGCCACGCATGCACGTTTGCAGGCGAAAGTCTGCGAAATTATCGAGTCCTGGATCATCGCTCTTGTGAACCGGCTCCAACAACTCCAGAAGAATAATAAACTTTCCTCCACAGTTGACCCCGAAGAGCTGGCTATCCAATTTATTACAGTCTATGAAGGTGGTTTGCTTATGTGGCGGGCAACAGGGAGAGATAGTGCTATCGATTCTCTTGCCAATCAGTTTCGTATGATTTGCGAAACAGCGCTCAAGACCTGAAGACATTTTTTATTCATAAAAATATTGTTTTGTGAGTTAGCACGCAGCTAGGTTAGAAAGTGTAAAGATTGCATTCGATCATTCGGCTGGTGGTGGCATAAAAACACGACTACCCAATTCTTGATCAATCAGGAAAAGGCTGGAGCCATTGTCACCAATCAACTTGAGACGTGCGATGATATCGGCATCATTTGCCTCTTCTTCGACTTGTTCGGTAATATACCACTGTAGAAATACCTCCGTTGCATAATCGTTGTTGTCTCTTGCAATTTTTACAAGGTTTTTAATGCTAGAAGTAATGTATTTTTCATGTTTTAATGTGGCTTCAAACATAAACAATAAGTCGTTATAATCGTTTTTTGGTTGGTGGATATTGCCTAGAACGACATCTGCGCCTTGATCGGTTAGGTATTTGCAAAATCTGTCAACGTGACTCATTTCTTCCTGGAACTGTACACGAAACCAATTCGCAGCGCCATTTAGACCTAGTGAGCTGCAGCGTAAAGACATAGCCAGATAGATATACGCCGATCCAAACTCACGACCGACTTGTTCGTTTAGCGCCTTTGCTACCTGTGGTTTTAACATATTTACTCCCTTATTAGTCTGTACACCCAAATTTTTAGGTTTTAGGGTCAATTTCTTGGCTACTCTATTTATGTCGATTCCATTTTGTTCTGTAAGTCCTAAGAGGGTGTGATTTAAAAGTTTAACCTTTCAGTTTTTTGCCTGAAATCATATGATTTCTCATAAATTTTTTCTCTAATCTTTAAAATTGCCTCAGCTACTGGTATACTCCATTTCATACCAGCTCCTTTTAGTCTTTTTTGAACCAGATATTTATTTGCACTTTCTATGGAGCCACTTCCTATTGCAAATCCAGCTTTTCGAAACTCTTTATATCTCATTTTTTCTTTTCGAGTGGAATAGTAAGAATATAATTCTCTTAGCTGAGTCTGCTTTTGAGGATAACGTTTCATCTGCTTAAGTATTGTATTACACAATAACTCAATATCTCCATCCCACATAATTTTTTTCAACGGTTCGACAAAGGAAGTGAGTTTAGATATATTATCATCACCAAATATGTCTTTTGCACAAGTCCATAGATGCTCCACAGCATGATACCAATCTAAAATATGAATAGCATTTGGAAAATTTCTCGATATCAGATTATCTATCCAAACAGCACCATCACTTAACATAACGAGTTGTTTGAATGAGTAAGATTTTATTTTAGAGAGCCATTTGGCTTCAAAATCTCCAACACCTTTGCCAATAGAACTTACAAACTTTTTGTTTAAAATATTACTATCAGTTTTTTTACGGTTCTTTTGAGTATATTCTTTTTCCAAAATATCTTGCTGACGATAGAATATACCTAATTTGCATTCTTTGAATTCTACTTGTAAACCCTCTTCAGAGCCCGTTTCAATGCGTACCATACTACCATCAATTTGTCCATAAAGAGTATCTGTTTCTTGTTTGACATTTAGAAGATACTCTTGCGATTCTTTGGCTATAATAGCAGAACCATAAGTTTCTGCCGTATTTCTCACCATCGTTTGACTGATTTTAATTTCATCTTGAGTCTCTAAATATCTACATACATTTGCGAAAGGCATCTCAGCTGCTAAAAAGCAAATCTTACTTTCAAAAGTACCAGCAGCATAATTACTACCAATCCCTAACATTTGATCTAAAGGAATACAGGAGTAATCACAACGTTTATTTGTACAGGTATAATAGTATCTTGCAACAATAGCTTCACCAGTCGAACCAGTATGAATTTTACGGGTACGAATTCCTTGGTTTTTAAGACGAGAAAAACACTTAGGACATTTTTTTTTCCAATTTTTCACCCTTTCCTAATCTTTCTAAAACAAACTGCAAAACTTCAGGACTCTCTATATTTTCTTTACGCATCCAAGTTTGAATTTCTGATAAGCTAGGGTTAGGATTATCAAACCTTTCAAATGCTGATTGCAATCTCTCTTTATGCTCACCTAAAAGTCTTGTCACATCACTCTCTGTAAAATTCATAATAAACTCCTTGAAGTTATATTATGATATATCGAAAATTTGTACAAGTTTTATTTTTTCCTGACCTATTGAACGAAATCACACCCGTCCTAAGAGTTAGAGAATTATTAGAGCATATAACTGGCTATAGATATCTACAGACGATTTTAGGTGTTTTGTATTTACCCTGTCATCTAGAGAAAAAATTTATCAAAAATTACTATTTTTATTGATTACTTTTTAAAGATTCTTTTTATTTTAAAACCCTAGCATACAATAGAAGTATCTTTTGAAGAGTATAGTAGATCTTTATGTTAAGAACCCCTTTTGGTGGTATTTATGGTCCATGATTCCGTTATAATTTCGTTCAGTATTTATTTTTTGCTGGGACTTTTCCCATTGGCGTTGGATATTCCTTATACAAAAGCTCTGCCAAAAGGAATTGGCTGGATCAAGAAAACGACTCAGACCAATGTTGGTTCAATCTCTGTTTCTGCTGCTATAGCTGGTTCCTCTAACGGCCAACGGGTTGTCTTTATCCATGGTTCACCGGGAGAGGCAGGGGTATGGGCTGGTTTTTTGGCCAATGTTCCCAAAGGTTTTGAATTTGTGGCGGTAGATCGTCCCGGCTTTGGTAGAAGTATTACTTCAGAGCCTACCAACAGTTTACAATCCCAAGCTCAGGCTCTACGCCCGTTCCTATATACTGCTGACAATCGACCCGTTCTAGTGGTCGGTCATTCCTTTGGAGGTTGTATTGCAGCTACTTTGGCGGCGCTTTACCCGGACAGGGTTGCTGGCATGCTACAAGTTGCGGGTCTTTTGAACCCTTATGGACAAGAAACCCGTCTTGTACAATATGTAGTGTATCTACCCCCCTTTCGTTGGACTTTCAAACAATATCTTTTCAATTCCAATGCAGAGAGGATGGATCTGGGTGATGAGCTAAAATGGCTAGAACCAAAGTTAGCTCATATTAAGATTCCTGTTACAATCTTTCATGCAAAAAATGATAGGTCTGTAGCGTTCCACAACGTTTCTTATATGAAAAAGCGTTTAGGTAGCAAAGATATCACCTTAAAAATTTACAGCGGAGACGACCACTTTCTACCTTGGTCGCAGGAACCAGATATCCGAACCGCAATCAAGCGGCTATCAAGCAAAGTCCATCCAAAGTTGGAACAACCTTAGGGCGATTTTTCAACAACTTGCTTTTGCAATAAGTTTAGGAAGGTTTCTTTTGTCAATGCCTGTGGTGATAGGTTTATGTGTTCCTGTTCTGGAATTGTATCTGTTACAATTGCACCAGCCCTTTCCAGAAGTTTTTTAAAGCCAATGGTATTTTCAGTTGCAGCAACTAAAAATTTTCTAGTGTGTTGCGAATATTCTTTGTTGGATGAAGTTATCGAATTGCCTATACTGACATTCGAAAAGTATACCCTGTTTTGGCCGTCTCTATTTGTTACTAATCCTAAGATCGTTTGCTTTTTGGAAATTTTCATATTCGCTTCGGCAACCATATTATTTATACCAACCATATAGTTAGATGTGAAATTCTTTGCTTTTTCATGTGCTACTATGAGCTTACAATCTACTTCGGTATTTGGAGAAAAGTTGAAAAAATTTACTAGCAGGATTCTTGATTCACTGATCCATTTTTTAAAATAAAAAAGTTCAGTTGCACCATTGGGAAGAGGGGCGTCTGTTATATCCCCAGAAAATAGAACTTTTTTATTGCCGCTGCGGTATTCAGCATCCCAGCCAATTTTTCCTGACTCGCCTATGACAGATAGATCTAAGTCTATTCTTTGCTTCTTGGTGTTTTTCCAATGAATACCGGTGATCAGGTTATCAGGAACAGAAACAAAACTTCCTGATGGTAAATTTCCTGTAAACTGTTTTTCTGTTGCGGGTAACGTATAGTGAATATTGTCAGGTATATAAAACGTTTTTCCCTCTACATTGGTACGAATTTCTTCCACGATAGACGAGAGTACTGTTTCAAAAACAAATTGTGTTTGTTCTTGCAATTTACTGGGCCATGCAAATCTATCCGCCCAACCTCTGCCATTTCTTATTTTATAGACAATCGATCCTGTAGCATTTAGGCGATGGTTTAAGGCATAGGGCCCAGTAACGCTAATAGGTAGACAGCAGCAGATATGCCCAGAACGCTCAATAGAAGTTTCATTGGTATGTTTTAAAGAACCTAATTTTGGCATAAAGATAGTTGTTCGGTGAGAAACTTTGGATTTAGCAGATATTCTTTAATTTTAGAGGGGGTTAAGTAGGCAAAA
>JBCCIA010000449.1:0-5042 GCA_039028475.1 Spirochaetota bacterium
ATTTATTTTGAGCTTATTCTATCTTTCTAGCAATACTCCTATTTTTTGTGACACTTTATTTCTCCAGTCACAAGAAGTTATAATTGGAAAAGTGACTGAGCAAAGCCTGACAAAAATTACAGTCATACAAAGCAATGGTTTAAAGATCACCATAGCAAAAGAAAAAGTTTGGAAAATTATTTATAAAGACCTCAGCGAAGACGAAATCCAGCAAATACTTGTTCCCAAAAAAGCATCGAGTCTATTCAGTTTCTGGAAACCTAACTATTTAATCAAAAATGTGATCGTACCTGGATGGGGCTTTCATGATTTACAAAGGAAATCACTAGGCATAACTTATTCTTGCTTATTTTTCCTGGCAGCGAGCAACAATTATGTTTCGTATACATCAATGTCACAATCTAAAAGAAAATATCGCAGTGCTTCTGGTTTTTTGTTTGATATAGACGAAATATCGAATAATCCAGCAATTTCTTTACTATTAGTAGATGATTTTCAAACACGCAGGGCCTACAAAAGAGATGTAACAAGATTTAATTCATCTCTCCTAATTACTCTTCTTATTTACACTACACAGCTTTTTCATTCCTACCAAATCTACCAAAAAGAGCTTTTCCAGAGTGAGCTTGAAAAGAAAAGAAATAATAATTTTTCTCTTGAAATTAGCTCAGATCCAACTTTCCATGTAAACAACGAAGATTATGAGAAATATTTTAGTATTGTGTACAGAAAAAACTTTTAATTTCCAAGTTTATAAAAAAATTAGATTTAGAAGCCTAAAAATTATTTATGGAAAATCAAATTAGCCTTTTAAAAATACCTATAAAATCCATATTTGAAAAGTTTGCTACCGACTGCAAGATAGAACATCCAGAAATATCTATCGATTTTTCAAAAAAATCATTGGTTTATAAACTACGTGATATACAAAAGCAATCATTCTCAAATAAATACCTACGGGAGAAGTTTCAGTTATCTAACTATTCAGAAAGTAAATTTGAAAAAGTTCGTTGTATAATCCAAAAGGAAAAGCATATTGCAAAGTATATCTATTCTATTTCTCACGGTTTTATGGATGAAAGGTATATATACACACACCAAGAATTAGAGTTTTCAGCATCTAAAATTTCACAAGCAACCCAAGGTATATCCCTGATTATCCAAGAACAAAATGCAACAGAGGCTTTTTCCGCCTATGTCTCACCTTCTAACGTGATTTTTTGCAAACAAGAGCAAAACAATGTGTATTCTTACCCTCTCTATAGCCAAGAGCAAGTGAATATTAAGCAAGATTGCATTGCAGCGTTAGCAAAACACACAAAATTCACCTTTTCTACAGAAGAAGAAAAAGAAATAATCTTTTACTATATATACGCTTTATGCCAAATAGATAGCCCTACCTTTGTAAACAAAGAGTCTCTTATTCCATTCATATCTGATAGAGAGTATTTTTCTAAGGTTGCAAATATTGGTAAAAACTTCTTACACGCTCACCTACTTAAAACGCAATTAGACGTAAATACCGATTTTCATATCTTAGGAAATGGACAAATTTCCAAAGCAAAGTTTATGCCTAATGGAACAAATTCCCAAACTGGCAAGTTGATGCTCAACCACGACCAATGTTTTAGCAATGTAAACCAATCTGTCTGGGATTTCTCTAAACTAGGAATACCAGTTCTACAATCTTGGCTACAATCGCGTGAGCATCTTACATTGGATACTTCTACAATGGCGACCTTACAAAGAATGATTTCTGCAATAGAGTACCATCTAAATACAAAATCCTCCTTAGAAAAGCTACTACATCAATTAGAACTTTTTAAAAATTGAATAAATTTCTCTAAAGCGAGTCCCCGATGAGAAATCTTGTTCTTTTCATTAGTAGGAACTTGTGAAAACCTTTTTTGCAAAGCAGGATAATAGAAAATGGGATCATAACCAAAACCATGCTCTGCTTCATAATCGTAATCAGATGTAATATATCCATCACATTGAGCAGAAAAATGATAGGAACCTTCCGCAGTAGTGTATGAAATAGCACAATAATAGTACGCATCCCTATTTGTTTGGGTCTGCATTTCTTGTACCAACAATTCAGCTCGTTGCTTGTCTGTCATTCCAGACTGTCCATAACGTGCAGAGTAAACTCCAGGACGACCATCTAGCGCTTTGACGCAAATACCAGAATCATCCGCAAAAGATGGTATTCCTGATAATTTAAATAATGCTTCAGATTTTAATTGAGCATTTTGCTCAAAAGTAGTTCCTGTTTCTTCGACATCAAAAGAAATACCTTCTTCTTTTGGTGCAGCAACAGATATACCTATATCTGCAAAGAAAACTTTCATTTCAGCAATTTTATGCTGGTTGTTACTAGCTATAATTACCTTTTTCACAACAAAAGCTCAACAAATATTTTAAAAAGCACTAACAGCTTCATCTAGATTTGAGAATATTTCAAAAACACGATTTAGCAATGTAATGTCAAAAAGCTCTAAAAGGTCTTCATCGATGATAACCAATTTGATATCACCATGATTGGAGTTAAGTTTTTTCTTATAAAAGACCATTTGTCCCAAAACCATAGAGCAGATATGATTTGCATCCGTCATATCTACAATAATTTTATTTTCTTGGCTTTCTATCAACTCGCTAAAATACAAATCTAACTTCTCACTCTCATCTTGAAGTATAGAACCTTCTAGCTTGAATACATTAATATCATTTTTTGTTGTGAGTTTCATGGTGAGTTCCGGAACCCTTGAATAACACAGCAGGCACAAGAGATCAAGAAATTTTTATACCTGCTGCTATATTTGAGAAATATTTGGAGGTTTTTACTAAGACTTTTGGAGAGCTTGGACCATTTCTTGTCTTTTGGCATCTTTAGCGGACTTATCCATTGCTAACCACTCTCTTTTCAAAGATTTTTTGGCTACCATTTCGTCCATGCCTTTCAACTTTGCATACTTTCTTAGCAGTTTTACTGTTTTCTGATTCATACAATAAGGTAAAAGGAGTACAAGAATCCTGTCAATCAATAATTGGTGGGAAATACTGGATTCGAACCAGTGACCTCTTCCATGTCAAGGAAGCACTCTAACCAACTGAGCTAATTCCCCAGAGATACAACAATTCTGTCAAAATTTATTTATTGCTGTCAAGTTGATTTTCGCTTTATTTTATTAAAAGCACGCTTAAAAATACCAACTTTAGCAGCTTTATTGATTTCTGTTTCTAAAAGTTTACCAAAAAAATGTTTTGGGTCTAACTTTTTGATCTTGTCGAGATTTGCTGTAGCCTCTTCAATATTTTTAGTATACGCATAGTACCGCCCCATAATAAAGTAAAAGTGTAATGCTTCCACAATATGAAATGAGTTTCTATCAGGAACTTGCTCACGGAAAGAAAATTTATCCGCAAAAATTTCTGGAATTTGTTCCCAATCTTCCCGTAAAAAAGCATTCTCAGCTTGTGCGAGCTTTGCGAAGAGATAATCTGGAAACTTTTCGCTCATTCCAGTAAATATCTCTATTGCTTCTTCCTGCTGCCCCAATTGTATTTTGATAATTCCTAACAAATCATGGAGCATAGGAATATCGCTATGTTTGTCTAGTAACTCATTTATAGAATCTAAGGCTTCAGTAGGCTTCTTCTGCATAGAAAAATAAACATCAATCAAAGCGTCTTTCGTTTCATCACTAACCTTACTTACGCTATACAATGGTCCCCATGATATACTAAATGAATCAGTTCGATGTAAAGTTCTTTTATCACCATCAACGGTTTCTTTCTTCTTCAAAAACTCAGGGGGATTAGGCCTGTCTACTTTCTTTCTTCGATTTGATTTCCTCATAAATTCTCTCTTCTTAAATTAGCTCTGCAAATTACAATCATACGGCCATTGTTTTTTTTAAAAGGGCTTTTTTGGTAATCTCCGTAAGTAGCAACAACTTCTAACTGGTTTCTTTGCAGGATTTCCATGATCTCCTCTGGATAAAACACCCGCATTATATGCTTATCTTGAATTTTCTTGCCATTGAGATTGTATACAAAGTTTACCTCTACCAGAGATTCCTTAGTATTATTTTCCTGCAATCGAAATCCACGATTTCTCTGGATTAACGTTTTTCCAATTTGCGAAACACTAACGTTTGATAGGGGTTTTCGTTTGATTTCCTGAATAGGAAATGCATTCCATACCTCCAAAAAGAAGATGCCCCCTGGTCTTAATGACTGGCATATATTTGAAAATGCAATATCTAGCTCATCTTCTTCTATCAAATAATTAATACTACCAAATAAACACATCATTGCATCTTGAGGTTGTGGAGAAATATAATCTTGTATTTTTGCATGTATAAATTGGCATGCTGGAAATCTATTTTCTGCCACAGCTACCATACCAGAAGAGGCATCAACCCCTTGTACTTTGTATCCTAACTCATGTAATGCAAAAATGTGCTCTCCTGTTCCACAGCCTAAATCAGTAACTGAGTGTATTTTTAGTTTTTTAAATACACCATCTATAAGCTGGATTTCTTCCGTAAAATTTCTACCTGCTTTTTCAATCTCGTAATAGTATTCAGCCAGTTCTGTATAAAGCTTCAAAAATTATTTACTCCTCACTAAGGAAATTCTGTTGAACGCATAAGTTATTGTCGTAGTTTAGTAATATAAGGGCATTTTTAATGAATATTCTGCTTTATACAATCTGTTTTTTGTTTTTCCCAGCAGCATTAGCGGCAAAACCATCAGTAAGACCGACTCCTAGTGAAACAGAGGTCTATTTATTTGGTTTTATCATGTTTGTTTCAGCAATGGGTACGCTACTATTACTGATCTTTATCCTATCAAAAATCCAAGAAAAAATCAATCCCGCTTCTATCTACCAAAACGATCCAGAACCCTCCCCTCCAGTCTTTAAAAAGCAATCTGGTAAGAAGAAAGCCTTTATCGAAAAAGTAAAAGTGTTCTTACGTTCCGAAGAAAGCAAATCAAAGAACAGTGCTGTAAATCCAAAGGAAGATCTAGATACA
>JBCCIA010000450.1:0-5037 GCA_039028475.1 Spirochaetota bacterium
TTATGAAAAAACAGTTCATTATACTTATAGCTTTGCTTTTAGGAATCGCATCATGTACATCACCACAACGATCTACAACTCATAAATGGTCGAAAGCAGACATAATAGGAGTTATGACAGCTTTGAGTAAAGGAAATTGTTCTTATAAGGGAATCAAACTACAGGGCAAAGTTAAATTTGTGACCTCGTTTCCAGACATTAAAATCAAATACGTTAGTTCTTTTCCAGATATCAAGGTAAAGTTTGTTTCCTCTTTTCCTGATAGGTGTGGCAAGTGGAAAAAGGTAAATAGCTTCCCTGACTTTAAAGTGAAGGTTGTAAATAGTTTTCCAGATATCAAAGTAAAGGTAGTAAATAGCTTTCCTGGAATGTGATGTATCATTCCTGGATGTCGCGAGGGATATTTTTGGAGTTGAGTTTAAAAAATTTGCTAAGTTTATACAGATAATAGGGAGCTATGCCTATAAGATACCAATAGGGATAGTCAAATTCGTATAGAAGGAAGGAGAAAAAAATGCCATAGCTCAAGAAACTTTTTCCTAGTTCGATAAGATACGCGTTTTTATACCTCTCTATTTCTTGTGGTGATAATGACCTTTCTGGCAATTGCAAATACCTATTGAGTTTGTAGCGAATATAATTTGCCATTTCTAAACTAGGAATACTTAGGTTCATCTGTCGAGATTCTCCTGATTGGTAGACAATGTATAGACAACATTCCACATTGACGGCGGCTTTTGCCTGTGTCACATAGTCATCGTCAATGAGGATTTTTTCTATACCAGTGGTAGAAAGGCTTTGCACCGGTGCCAATGAAAACGGAGAATGTTTTACGGATATATGTGTTGGTTCTAAAATAATGCTAGTTTTATTGAATAATGTGACCAGAATTTTATAAGCCATGAAGATTCCGAAAGTTAGAAATGCACAACCGAGGCATACCATTAGAATTCCACCTTTTAAGAATAAATCTCTCCACGAATCTCTAAATTTGATTAAAGCATATATATATCCTCCGCCTACAACGATATTCCACAGGTATTCTAAAGCAAACCAGCGATAGCTGATTATAAGCCTATTGTCATAAGATTCGATTTTTACATTTAGGGGAGCTTTCACAAAAAAATAGACCTCAAACTGCTTTTTAGTTTTGAAAATTTTTATATTTGCAACTGGAGTTTTTTTAAACCTACTTTAAACGCGAATAGTATTCGGCGAGGTCTTTGATATCTTGCTTGGAAAGTCCCAAAGAAATCGATGCCATAATATCGGCTTGTCTTCCTGTTCTTTGACCTGATTTGTACGCCTGCATGGCATTGATCAGATAGGCTTTTTTCTGCCCAGCCAGGTTAGGATAGCTTGGATTGGATGAAATGCCTTTGTACCCATGACAAGAGGCACACATCGAAGACTTTCTTTTTCCTGCGGCTGCGTCTCTGGCTAATAATACAGAGCTACTGGTAAATATAGAAATAAAGAATATAAGTTTGTATTTCATTTTGTAAAGAGTCACATTTTCTTACGTATTATAGAGAATATTGTTTCTCCATATCCCCCCTTATTTGCAAGAGGGGATAGAAAAAGCAACTTGTTTTTACTCCAGTTGTTGGCGGAGAAACTTGAGCTGTTTGAGAGCCAATTTGTGGTAACGTCGTTGCCGTTTTTTACGGTGTTTTTTGGGTTTTTTGTAGAGACGGTCGACAAGTATTTCGAGCCTGTCAAAAAGTCCTTTGTAATCAATTTCTTGCATCATGGGTATTACCTCACTGCGTTAAAATATAGTTTACCCGATGGTGTGCAAAAGACTTGACTGTGTACAAAATAGTACACAAATGTATTGTACACCATTGGGTGGGTTTCTCCGTTCGGAATAGTTTCCTAGGCTGATGCCGAACGGAGAGCTTTTTACGCTTTCTCTATGATAAAATAGCATGGGATTCGCAGTTGATTGGCATTGTGGGAGCGAGAGGCTCTGGTAAGTCAACCCTTGCCTTGCAATACTTCAAACTAAACTACCGCAGCCCTGAGGAATGTCTTTATATCTCTGTCGATAACCCACTTGTTTTGAAACGTGGTTTTTATAGCATTGCTGAAGAGTTTTTTCAATACTATGGCGATACAATAATAATCGATGAAGTGCACAAGGAAGAAAATTGGAGCTTATATATAAAGGCTCTCTACGACTCGTTTCCTAAGAAAAAGATTATTATCTCTGGAAGCTCGATGCTAAATATCCTCAACCAAAAAGGGGACCTCTCGCGTCGCTTATTGTTATACAACTTACCGGTTCTTTCTTTCCGTGAGTTTCTCGTAATGCAAGTAGATAAACCAATCCCAATATTTAGTTTGCAAGATATTCTAACAAGACACACCCAGATCTCTACTGACCTACTTGGGCAAATTCCAAGTATCTTAAAATACTTCAGAAATTATTTGCAATTTGGCAGTTTTCCTTTTTTCAAACAACACAGTTCCGCAGATTACCTGAGCTTACTTGGCAATACCCTCGATAAAATTATCTATGAAGACATCCAAACCATTCGTAGCTTAAGCAATGTTTCTGCACTGAAGATAAAGAAGTTACTCGCTTTTTTGGCATTAAGTCCCATCCCCACATTCAATATTGAAACGTTAAAGAACGAAATCGAAGTTTCTAAGGACACTTTGTATGAGTACATAGATCTATTAGAAAGAGCAAATGTCATCCAAATCATACGAACAAAGAGTAAATCCATTCGCGGGATTAAGAATGCAAGAATATTTTTCCAATCATCCAATTATTATTATTCCATTGCAGAAACATTTTGGAAACACACTGAAAATAGGGGAAATATAAGAGAGTCCTTTTTTGCTTCCCAGCTTACCTACCTACACGAGTTATACGCATCGCGTGATTTAGATTTTGAGCTTCGATTAGAGGATAAAGAAATTGCCATAGAGATTGGTGGTAAAAATGAAAAACAGACTCAGATCAAAAATATCGAAAATGCTTATATATTTAAGGACGGGATAGAAATCGGTGCAGGGAGAACGGTTCCATTGTACTTAGCAGGTCTTTTATACTAAAAAGATAACGTTATATATGATTCACTATTTTTTCAAGTCATGATCAAATAGTTTTGACCAAAAGCTATATTCTTCGTTATTTATTTTTTTGCTTATTTTCTCTTTTTCGCTGATCAGCTCCTCTAATGCAGTAATTTCTGGCAAAAACTGCTCTCCCGAACTCTCTTTTACCGAAACAAGCAGATTTCTGGCTTTTTCGAGAACTCCCTTTTCATAGAAAATCTGTGCTGAGAGTAGGGAGTAATAATGGTTGTGTGGGTATCGTATACGCAAAACTTCTATAAAGTCAGCAGCGATACCCCATTGTTTTTTCTTCATATTTTTCTCGACTCTTGCTTGTAAAAACCGTTCGTTTTCTGGTTTTAAAAAATAGATCAAATACTCAAGAATTTCTGCCTGTTGCACTAAATTTAACTTTTTATATAATTTGATTAAGAGGTTCATCAAAGTTACATTAAAGATATCAAAGGGTTGTTTGTTGAATTCACTATTTAATAATTTTAAGGCGGAATCGTATTCATTTTGTCTGTATAGGTTGGAAACTTCTTTTAAGAAACTTTCATCAATCGGAGGCAAGCCCTCTTTATTAGGATTGTTCATTTTTAAAGATACCAGGGATAGGTCATCTGTAGTTTGGCTATAGGTTTTAATTATATTAGAAACTTCTTTGATATCTCCATTCGCTATTTCTACAATTTTTAAGAAGAGCTGTTCATCATCGTTTAGACTGCTTTCTACACTTTTAGCAGAAGTACCATCTGTTTGTGAGAGATCGACCTTGTTTTCTTTGAGATATTTTTTAAGAGCTTGGGTGAGTAGAATGTCATCCCTGCCGTCAGAACCAAGGATCAATGTATCATTTTCACTTAACTTGACTACCTCAATGCTAAACTCAGGTAAGAATGCTTGTGGAGTTCCTACTTTCTTTAAGATATGCTTATGTGGTAAAAAGCTGGCTTTGTTGTCTCGCCATAGTACTGGATATGGATGTTCTGCATTGATATAATAACAGATGTAGTTTTGTAAATCTACTAACCCAATAATACCAGACATTAGCATATTACAGTCGAAACTGGCAAAGATATCTTGCAAATCATAGAATATTTCGCGTAACCAAAGTTCGGGCAAATTGATTTCATTCTTATTGAATTGGTAGCGCATCAATTGTGACTTGAGCGATGCACCATATACGATTGCACCTCCGGCACCCTGCAATGATTTTCCCATTGCATCGGCGTTGGTAAAGAACAGAAAACTGCGTCCAAGTATGTGAATTTCTTGGTAGAAGTTATAGTCTCCCCCAATATCCATTGTTTTTGCACGTACATTTAATTTTTTCTTATGTTCTAAAAATATATTGGTTTCTAATGTTTTTGTATTACCTTGCAAGGCTTGGAGAGGATTTAACAGTTGCGAGATTAAAAAATAATCCATGTCCTGTTTTTGTTTTAAATTTTGTATTTCACTCAGAGATACTTCAATGTGTTGTTTTGATTTTTCTAATTCTTGGAAGGATTTTTTCAACTCTGAAGAGGATTTTTTCTAAGCTTAAAGCCGTTGCTCGCATCTTTGACGCAGGGATTATCGCAAACAGAATGATTAAAATGATTATGGAGATATCTACTCCATATTGGTAGTAAAAACTTCCAGGTAAAAAACCATTTGAGGAAGCTAAAAATATATATGCTTCCAGTAGAAAGGGACAGAAGGCTATGAGAAATTGTAGGGAATGATTTATCTTTTTAAACAGGGTGAGATACATAATAATAAACGTTCCCTGAACAATTATCACATGCATAAAAAAATTCCAAAAGACATTCAAATAAAAAACTTCTTCCATGAATAGATAGAAAAAGCCTGTTACTAATGCTAGGCTAATTTGGAAAAACACCACTTTATAATAAAGTCTAGGTAGATGTTTTTTGAATTCCATGTATACCAATGTATAAAAACAAAGGGGAGAAACCCAAA
>JBCCIA010000451.1:0-5010 GCA_039028475.1 Spirochaetota bacterium
GAATCTTTACTGGTAGAGATGGTTGCTATACTAATAAAAAATCAAGGTCTTTTTACTAGTTAGAAGGCTTTGGTTGAATAATAATTGCTATCTTTTTCTGATATTTGTGTAAGAGATTTTCTTCCTGCTGTTCTGAACTCAAGAAAATGTCTCTATCATCCGAAAATCAAATAATTTCTTATAAAATTTTTTGTCTTGAAGCCGTTAGGCTATAGGCTAAAATAATCTTACAATGCAGCAATCTCCAAAGAAAGAACTTCGTTATCCATTTCTCAATATTATCAATGAGAAAGAAGCGATCGTTATGGGGATAAACCCTACCAACAACTACCAACATGTCTTACTACGCAAAATTCGTGAATTGAGTACCATACAAAATGCGACCAAAGGTTTGCTGTTTCAGATCAATGAAGTAGTTTTGGAGCAACTCAAGATCAATCTAGAAAACGCAATTTCTAGTATCAATCGCCTGATTTTGAACAAACTAATTGCCCACTTGGTTTGTTTCCAGTGGGATATTGAAAAAAAAGTTCTCTATACCCGTTCTTTTTTTGTCGCAAATCCACCCGAGCTAAGCCGTGTAAGCATTGCGGATATTCATGACCAGCTCATTCGCTATTCTTTTGATGAATTGAAGATTTGGTATGAGGAAAGACAGGATATGGACTCTGACAATTTCAAATACGAATTAGAAGTCCAATACAACGCCAAGAAAGGCGGAAATTTTTCTGCTGTTCTGAATAATGTTTTCAATCCCTACAAACTTTTACGCTCGATAAAACATGAGGTAAAACTGTCCGATGAATTGGTTGGACAGCTCGGTGCGGAACTGAGTAAGCGTTTGCAAGAAGCAAATATGGCGGTGCAAATACCTGGACACGGCCTTTTGGTATTGCGCGAGAACGAAGTTTTAGACCACTTTGAATTGGCCGCACAGTTTTTTTTAGAAACGATTCTTCCACCAAATAAAGTAGATTCTATCTTTAAATACAAATTGGATAAAGTTTCCTTAGAGGAAAAATCTTACTTTATGGCAGAAAACTATCCTATTGAGACCTGCCGTTTCACCGTAATGAAGGCAAAAGAGTTGCAATCTCTCAAGAAAGAGGAAGCACGAAATCGGGGTAGGGATGACTATCCTGGCTCTTTAGCGGTTGAGACGGTTATCAATTTGGAACACCTAGCGGAGAAAAAATACCAAGAGATCTGGCAAGAAGAGCAGGACCGCACGAGGGAGGAATTCAAAAAAGGCCTTACCAATTACAATAGCAATTGGACAAAGTTGGTACGATTTGTTAGCCAGGAAGAAGCCTTCAATTATGGACCAGAACTTTGGAAGGATCTACTGGCAGACAAAGATTTGTTCTATATGTCTTGGGAAGGGACAGAGAATACCTACCATATTTTTACCTCTAGCGAAGAGCAGGTCGTCAATGCGATTGTTTTAGGTATTACAGCGTTTCCTCCGCGAGATAGGTGGAAAGTGGCTGCTCTACAGAATTTGGTGCAAGAGAAGCAGCTACAATTGAAGTCTCTCTTCTCAAATCGCAACTTTGTCCATGCCTTCCACCGGCTGCAAAAAAAGGTGTATATCGATTATTTGCCTTGGTACAAAAGACTACTGGTACTATTTTCTTTTTTTGAAGAAAAAATGTTCAATGATGCGAGTAAAAAATTAGAAGCAGAGCAGAAACATTTTTCTAATCACAACAAAGCTAAGAAACAAGAAATCCTAGAACGTATACAGTACGAACGAACGGTTAAAATAGCAGAAATTAAGGAAAATGCATTAGGGCATTCCATAGAAGATACTTTAGATGTGTTTTATTTGACACAGAAAAAAATTCCGAATGTGCATGAGATCAAAGACTTTTACCCGGATATGGAAATTAATAATTTTCTCCAAACCCTAAAAGACTACGGTTTTAAGCTTTTTTCACCAGAATCTAAGGAATTCCCAGAAACATCTATTGTTCTGTACCCAGCAAGTCGCTCTTGGAAAGACAAGAAACTCAAATTAAAAAAGATCTTCCAAAAACAGCAGGATAGCTTCAAAAATTCTTATAAATTTACCCCCGACCCGTCTCAAGTAGATCGTGTACAAAAACTACTTACATATTTAGAAAAAAAGTAAAACCTTTCTCTCTCAAAGCAAGAAATACCGCTTGGCGTAATCGTATCGCTGCAATTTGTAGCAAGAAAGAGTTTTTTACTGATTGTAACTTAGCTGGAGGATCCCTGTGCGACAAACTATTCTATACACCACCATTGTGCTATTTACTTGGCATTGTTCTTCTTTGAAAAAAAAGGAGTCACCGGAAAAACAAAAAAAACAGTACATACTTGTTCCGCCCAACCAATTGGTAGAAAAATACCCTAAAACTTTTAACCTCAAAGGCAAGGGAGCCGTGATTTTGCCCTGTGGGTCGTCATGTAGTGAATCTCAGCTTGCTGGATACAAAGACATTCAGATCAAATCGTTTGCCAAAGATGGTATTTGGGAGGAATACTTCGAAAAACGCAAGACTTCAGGAGAGAAATACAGCGTATTGGGTCGTAAAGGAAAATATGTACGTGGCAAACGTGAAGGAGAATGGCTGCAATACTATGAAACTGGCGAAATTCTGTATCGTATTCCCTATCAAAATGGTGAAAAAAACGGTGTACAGAAAAAGTATAAAGAAGACGGTACTATTTTCCAACAAGCCACATATAAGAATGGCAAACGCCACGGCAAATACTGGCGCAACAGTCGAAAAGGATACTTGGCAGAAGAGGGTGTTTATCAAGAGGATAAAAAAGATGGTTTATGGACAGAATACCACGGGCCGGGTAAGTTAAAGTCTAAGATCAACTACCTTGCAGGTAAAAGACATGGAAAAACGACTACCTACCATGAAAATGGGCAAAAAGCGAACTCTGGTTCTTTTGCAAAGGGTCTCCTCAAAGGACATTGGAGCTATTTTTATGACAATGGCCGCTTAGAAAGGGATGGTGATTTTAAAATTGTAGGGGCAAAAGCAAAACGAACAGGACTGTGGAAAAAATACTATCGCACTGGTGACCTATTTTCCATTGGAGAGATGCGCTTGAGCAAACCTAAGGGAGTATGGACATTTTATGGGAAAGGTAAGGTGGTTCGGGCACGTGGACTTATGGCAAACAATGAGTTTATGCTCAAACAAGGTGAAATTTATGATGAAAGGGGACTTCTTTGGGGCAAAGGAATTTTGATGACCTCTCTAATCAAGCTAAACACAGAAGAAGACAAGATGGAAACAAAGTTCATTCCCAACTATCCTTTTACGTATTATAAAAATGGCAATCGTGATCTAGTAGTCAAGGGAGAGGATGATTCAGGCAATATGATCGCAGAAATCTATTCTGGTGGGGTAAAAATTGGCGAAGGACCCATCTCTGATGCGAGGTTGCGTAAGAGAAACGGTTGTTGGACGATTAATGGTAAAAAAACTTACTATTTAATGGGAAAAGTTAAGAAAGGAACCATCGCAAAAATGAACAATTGTGAATAACTTCCGTCAAAGTTATAAAATGGGAAAAAGTAATGATTTAGTTACATTCCTTTTCTTTTTCATATTTTTATTCTCCAAATCGTTTTCAATTTTCGCGTTTGACCTAGACCCCATTGGGGGAAGGGTCAAGCGAGGAATTGTTAAGTATGAAAAGAAACAATACGACGCAGCCATGGAGGAGTTTGCAGAAGCAGAAAAAGAAGCGAAGGAAGAAAAGCGGCTTTCGTTTAACAAAGGTACCGCAGAATACAAGATGAAGCGCTACAAAGACGCTTTAAATAGCTTTTACAAATCCAGCCAAAGCTCTGACAAAAACTTACGTACAAAATCGCATTACAATATTGGTAATACTCACTACCAAATGGGCAATTATAAAAAAGCCTTAAAGTCTTATCTCGATGCACTGGCAGAAAATCCAAATTTTTCTCCAGCGCGTAAAAATATAGAGCTATTGCATAAGAAAGTCGAAGAGAAAAGACAAAAGCAAAGGCAAGAGGCTCAAGAAAAAAAACAAGGTTCGCAAGAACAAAAAGGCCAATCCTCAAAACAGATGGAAGCAAAAAAACAACAGAATGTACAAAAAACTGCGAAAAACCAAGAAGGTAAGCCTTCCGCTAAAGCAAAAAAACAACAGAAAGAACTATCGCGAGAAGAAGCAGAGCGAATTCTAAAATCGGCAAGAAGACATGATGGTATAAAAAGGAGGCAAACGAAATCCCCCTTTAGGCGAAACAATCGAACCGGAAGATTTTGGTAGGGGAGTTTTATCGTTTTCATGCTTTTTAGGTTGTTGCTGTTTCTTCTTTTTACATTTCCCATTTTTGCTGAGGTTTCTTATTCTTTGTCCAGACAGGAAGTTGCACAGAGAGAACCGCTATACGCCATTATAGAATTCAGTGGTAATCCAGACATTGAGCCTACAAAACCAGTTTTTTCGCACAAAGGGGTTACAGCCGAGTATGTTGGGGTAGAACAAAAAATTACTTCTGTTAATTTTAATGTAACACGAAAAAAGATCATCAAATTCCGTATTCTTACTACTAAAAAAGGAAGCCTACAAACCCCGGAGTTACAAATTCTGGTAAATGGCAAGCCACGTAAATTTCCACCACAAACTTTTTTAGTAAACCAAAAGAAATACTCTCGTCCGCCTCGTCCGCGTTCTATTCTAGATCGCTTTTTTTCCAGCGATCCGTTTCAGGAAAGAAATTACATAGAACCCAGTGAAAATGATCTGCTAGTTTTTTTTCATACAAGTAAAAGTGTTATGTATGTAGGGGAACCCATTATTGGTTTTTTTAAGGTTTATTACAAAAATATGGATCAGCCTTATTTTGAGAGGAACCAAAACCAGACTTTGGCGTTTCCCCATTTGTGATCTACCTCATACTCCGCCAACTGAAGAGAACCCAGTTCAACAATTACATAGCACTAATAGTGTCTATGATTTGCCAACAACTCAAGCTCTAGTACAATA
>JBCCIA010000452.1:0-5003 GCA_039028475.1 Spirochaetota bacterium
AATACTTGTAATATTTTAATTGCATGTTATTAAGGTAAAGATGAAGCAAAAGGGGAATTGCGTAGCAGGGTTTGGAGCTACAGTGATATGAATTAAAACGGAGATTAAAAATATGAAAACGATTGTGATAAGAAAACTCACGCAAGGGGTAAGTTTGGACACCTGGCTCTTGCGGAGTTCCATTTACCGCTTTGGTGGCTCTATTCGTGCCGCTAAAGCTATTTCTCAGGGTAATTCGAAGCAATGGAAAAGCAAGTACAAAATAGTAGCGATGCTTATAATTGTAATGCTGTCTTCTGTTGCTTGTGTAAACCAACCTACCAAGGGATTCTGTGAAGAGAACGATCTAAAAAAGGTGATTTGCATAAAAAACATCTTTGATCTGCTCTTTAAAGAGTCTACGGGTACGAATGGAAACTCCAGCACTGGAGCTAGTACTTTTACCAGCACGAATGGAAACTCCAGCACTGGGACTAGTACTTTTACCAGCACGAATGGAAACTCCAGCACTGGGACGAGCACTTTTACCAGTACGAATGGAAATTCTAGCACTGGGACTAGTACTTATACCAGTACGAGTGTCTGTAGCTCTGGCTCTTCTGAAAGCCAAAGCTGCTATGTTGCAAATGGCAGTGGTAGCCAATCACGCACTTGTCAAAGCAATGGAAATTGGGGAGGTTGGAGTTCTTGTCAGGTTACTGGATGTGATGTGAACTTTCACCAAGAAGGTTCACTTTGTGTTAGCAACGAAAAATCTTGTTCTATCTCCAATGGAACTGGCAAACAGGTTTGGAATGGAAGTAGCTGGGGGACTTGCACATTAGTTAGTTGTAACTCTGGCTATGAACCTTCGGCAAATTCATGTGTTGCTGTACCAGCCTTGGCGATTAACAGTGGCTCAACTACTTATGGGAGCATGACAACATGGCCATATACCAGAGATACGATAAAAATCGAAGCTAGTATCACATCTTGGGGGGCACTGCGGGTAGAAATTTACAAAGCCGATGGTAGTACTTATACTACTTCTGGAAAATACTATATCCAGTTTGCTTCTGGGGAAACTATAGTTTCTGGATCGTTTCTGCCGGGGTATACGCTAATCAGACAGGATGTGGAAAAAGAATGGTTGAACATGGGACGTAATTTTCTCAAAGTTCTATTGAAATCTGATCCTCCAAACAATGCAGAGACAGAGAGCAATATCCCATTCGAGGTACAAAGAAACAGGTAACCATAAATATTTACGCCCTCATAAAATGGGGGCTTTTTATTTTACAAAAAAGGAGAAAACCATGTTAAACGATTCATATATCAAAAAATTTTGGGAAAACTGGCCTACAGGTCATAAACCAGACGAAAAGCAAGTATTGCAAATAAACCAAGCTCTACGTGAGATGCTTTACTCAGGACTTATCAAAGTGAAAGCTCTGGAGACTCTTGGAGAGCATATAACAAAAGATAAAATCTATAACGTACTGTTACAAAAAGACGGAGATTTCCCAGAGGGAGAAGAATGTGTGTTAAGTGATAATAGCGAGGACTACATTACCCTCAATTCGTTCAAGCAGGAGGTACTCTCATGATTTTTGCAGAGATATTTTTTGTATTCGCAGGAGTGATCTTTATCGGAAAAGTATGGGGCAAGATCCGCCCTATGGTAGAAATCAAGAAAGACGATGTGACCTATCACGCAGGCATTAGCCACAGCCACAAAAAAGGGATGATACCATTGACTCAGCAAGATCTGTTGGAGCCAAGAATTGAGATTGGGGAAACGTCTTATTGTGGTCTATCAAACAAAAGCCAGTTGCAGTTACGATATGGTGAACTGGGAAAAACAACACCACGATACGATCAAAAATTATTAGAAGCGAATCAAAAATTACAAACAAAAACAGAAGTGAGGAATAAACCACAAAAATAAAACCAAATTTCCTATCTAAACTTTCCCACCTAAAAAAGTATTCGACAGATTTATCCCACCAATAGAAACTTGTATCAACGAAAATTTATAAAAAGCCAAAAGAGCCTTGTAAGTGAAAAGCTCTCCGCCCGGTTACGACCGTCAAATCTATCCCGGACGGAGAAACTACACCCATAAGGTGGTAAAGAAAATTCTGTGTACCCTCAGTACACGGTCAAGCCTTTTCCACCCCTGGGTAAACTATAACTACAACAATTAGGAGAACCCTACTATGGAAAATGAAACCAACTGCACAGACTACAAAGGTCTACTGGATCGCTTAGAAATCATCCTCGACCGTATGAATAAACCCAGAGCCTATTCTTGGAAACGCCGCAAACTCTACCACAAGCTGGCAATGAAACAGCTCAAGCTATTGCGCCAAGTTTTAGAACCAATGGACGGTTAGACTGACCCAAATGCACCTATAGCTTGGAAACAGGCTATGGGTGTGTTTTGTCTAAATGGTATATCTTTTGTAAAAACTCTAAGGTGGCCAAAAATGAAGCTGGATGAACCTCTGGATGGTTAGCAGCAGGAGCCTGTAGTGGTGTTTTCGGACAGGCTATTAGAGTTTGAAAAACTTATTCCTTTAGCAAAAACTACTCGAGAAACTTTTTTAAAAAGTGTTCTTTTTATTAAATAGTTTTTGCAAGGACATCAAAGATAAAATATAACACATACTAGGTTTTATTATCGTGTATGGGTGGAACGAATATCTAAAAATGGGGAAATGAATATAGAGGACAAGATAACTTAGGTGGGGGATTTACTTTTTTCTGTGGAACAAATGCCCCAAATTCCTCACAGGGAAGAATCAATACGGTATTGATTTCCAATGGCTCGAATGGTGATCCACGTATTGGTAATATAACAAATGCCAAACAGTTTGTGGTGTAGTTTATTATTGAATTTTTATTCTTTGTATTTGAAAATGGGAATTGTTGGAATAACTACCTGTTCTATCTATAAATAGACTTAAACAAAAAAAAAAAGCTTAAAAGACCTCCAAATTTAAAAAAAAAAGGGATGTAAAAATCAAATATAATAATAGTATTGAAAGCTATGTTAGGAATCCGGTTCATAAAATTTAACTCTCTAAAAACTACCTAACATAGGGGATACAAATCATGATTTCCATACCAGGCTACCAAACCACAGAACAATCAGTAGAACTACCTCTATATGAGAGTAGCTATTCTTTGGTCTATCGTTCCAGTCGCAGTTCAGATAATCAGGCAGTGATCTTGAAAATGCTGAATCATGAATATCCCAGTCCCGGACAGTTAGCGCGGTTTACCCGGGAATATGAAATAACTCATGATTTGCGTTCTGATGGAGTGAGCAAAGTTTTTGGTCTGGAGAAATACAAAAATACTCTGGTGATGGTTTTCGAGGATTTTGGTGGGGAAGCATTAACAAAAGCGCTGCCGCTTTTCCAGGAAAATATGGAAGAATTTCTAAATACCGCCATTCGAATCGTTGAGATTCTGGGCCAGGTGCACCAAGAGCACATCATGCATAAGGATATCAATCCAGCAAATATCATCTGGAATAAAGAGAAAAATGTCATCAAATTGGTGGATTTTGGAATTTCGACGAAGTTATCCAGAGAAACTCCCGCTATCCTGAATCCTAATGTCCTAGAAGGAACATTGGTCTATATGTCCCCGGAACAAACAGGCAGGATGAATCGAGCGATGGATTATCGGACAGACTTTTATTCTTTAGGAGTGACTTTTTATGAAATGCTAACAGGACAACTTCCGTTCTCAACGGATGATCCCATAGAGTTAGTGCATTGTCATATTGCGAAAGTTCCAACCCCTCCACATGAGATCGACTCTAAAATTCCCTTGCCGATTTCCCAAATCATTATGAAGTTAATGGCTAAAAGAGCCGAAGAACGTTATCAAAGCACATTTGGTTTAAAAGTGGATTTACAACAATGTCTAGATCAGCTCATGCAAACGGGAAGCATTGAAAAACTGGAGGTAGGGCAACAGGATATTTCTGACAAATTCCAGATTCCACAGAAATTGTATGGACGTGAACAAGAGATCCAAGATCTGTTGCAAGCCTTTGACCGCGTTAGTCAGGGAGAGACCGAAATGATGCTGGTCGCGGGTTATTCAGGAATTGGGAAATCAGTTGTCGTACATGAGGTTCATAAACCCATCGTTGCAAAAAACGGCTTTTTCCTTTCAGGAAAATTTGACCAGTTCAAACGTAATATTCCTTACTCCTCATTGATCCAGGCATTCCAAGGATTAGTACAACAGCTATTGACTGAAACGGAAGAACAAATTGCATTCTGGAAGGAAAAGATCCTGAAAGCTGTAGGTTCCAACGGACAGGTTATTATTGAGATGATTCCCGAATTGGAACTGATTATCGGCGAGCAACCTCCTGTAGCGGAATTGCCACCGACAGAATCCCGCAACCGATTTAATTTACTTTTCCAACATTTTGTTGCGACTTTTGGTTCTGCAAAGCACCCCATGGTGTTGTTCCTGGATGATTTACAATGGGCAGATCCTCCTTCCCTCAAATTAATCGAATTGTTTCTAACTGACCCGGATGAAAAATACATTCTCATCATTGGAGCCTATCGTGATAATGAGGTAGATGCCGCTCATCCTCTTATGGCAATGTTAGAGGATATTCAAACAGCCGGAGTCGAAGTTCGCACTTTAACATTACCTCCGCTTGAATTGAAATATGTGAATCAGCTAATCTCTGATACCCTCAAATGTGATCCGTCTGAATCAAAATCCTTAGCAGAGTTAAGTTACCAGAAAACGGAGGGGAACCCTTTCTTTTTGAATCAATTCCTACAATCGGTTTATGAAGCGGGATTGATTGAGTTTGACAGTAGTAAGGGAGCCTGGACCTGGGATGTCAAAAAAATTCAGGTTCAGGGTATAACTGATAACGTTGTCGACCTCATGGCGGAAAAAATTAAAAAACATTCCCAATCGACTCAGGAGGTATTGCAATTAGCCGCTAGTATTGGAAACCGCTTTGATCTAAAAAC
>JBCCIA010000453.1:0-4974 GCA_039028475.1 Spirochaetota bacterium
AAATAAAAAAAAGTTATTTCATGACTTTTTATGTAGTTGTATTCATGGTGTGATTGTAGATATACTGGTGACTCAGTAATTGTAATCTTGGGTAAAGCAAATCGAAAATGTATGCCGAAGCTGGGGTCCAAAGGATCATACGTACCTTTTGACAGATAAGAGTTCCATGCTAAATTGTTTTTCACATGCTCATCACGAAACTTTTGCTGATTGTGGTCACTATACCTATTTGCAACAGCCAGAACGGTTTGTGGAATTAGTACTAAACTTTGTAAAATAAATCGTAAAGAAAACAATACATGTAAAAAAATGTAACAAGAAAAGGTAGATAATCTAAAACAAATACTCTGTTTGGAAGTATTTGGGCTATTCCTTTTGTATATATTCGTGGGCGAGTGCTCTAAATATCTCGACTAATTCAGGGTCCATATATTTGTACTCATCAGGGATGTCTAAAACAACAAGCTCTTTGTATTGGATTGTTTGCGAAAAAGAGGCTTGGATGCGGTTCTTATGTTTTTTTTCCATTACAAAGATAACATCAGCCCATTGCAAATCACTTATAGAAATAGTTTTTTTAGCGTTAGGACTTGTACCTGCCGATCTGGTTTGTAAACCAAATTCTTTTCGCCAAACTTTTTCTCCGGTAGGACTACGCCATTGGTTGCGACTGCAAATAAATAGTATGTTTTTTTCGGTTTTACTCATAAAGATTTTTTCTCACTGTAACAATTTGTTATGTTTGTGCAGACAAAGCAATTTTCTTTTATTTTTATATATGCCATGCAAATCTGTACAATCTAAAAACCAATTGTAAAATCTGCTACTTGACAAAATGCGAATGAGCTTTACTAAAAAATAGGAATCCCGAAGGAGCTACTATGTTCAAACTAATCAAACACACACCTCATAATTATGGACATGATATTTGGCATTCAGATATGACTATCTACTGGATCAGTTGGCTGAGCATTTTTTGTTTAGCACTCCTTATTGCATTCTTGCATAAAAATGAGATACAACAAAGCTTTCGGGGCTATCTACAATTTCTCAAAGTTCCTTGGAAACTTACAACTTTTTACGTCGCTTTTCTCTTTGTCACCTTCGCTGGATATTGGACTAATGATGAGACCTGGGATATTGTCACTGGAGCGGGGATGTCAATTTTTGCATTTGCCAATGCTCCCCTTGCTGTTGGTATTTGGATCAGGTTCTTTTGTTTTAAATTCGATTATAAGACGAAGCCGGGCATCATTCGACAGTTGAAATGGATGTTACTAGCCCTTGTATTTTCTCTCTTTTCCTATAGTTGGTTCTATGACGGCTATCTGATGATTCGCGATGGAAGTTATTCCATACGTTGGTATGGAAATTTAATACTCTCCGGTTTTATCTATATGGCTGCCGGTCTATTCTGGAATTTGGAAGTCACTTCAGAAAAATATATAAGTTTTGGCTTTTTTCGTGAAGATTGGCCGATGCCACCAGAGAATAAAAGCTACTTACGCTTGCTCGTACTCGCAATACCTCTCGCATTCTTTGCATCGTATTTTCTGGTTGGTTTTGTTCGTTGGGTATAGCCGATAACATTGTGTCTAGGGAATAAACGAGTCTCTAGTTTGCAGACCACAAATACTTTTCAACTCTAGGGGACATGAATATTCTTTGACTAGTTTAGACTACCTGCTAATGGGAGTTAAAAATTTTCTGTTTTTGGAATGAGTATGGTGAAAGTTCCTTGATTTTGCAATGATTCTAAAGACTTTGTAGTCGAATAGGACTAAAATGGTAGCAATGTTAAGAATACCCTGCTTACCCTTTCCTCAAGTTCGCTTAGCACTAGTACCTCGCGTAGGGATACTACCCCATCTCGTTCTACATCTTCCGCAGCTATTCGTTGTATAGACTATGATTTGAATACAGGTTTTGTCAAATGTTTAGCGGCAATCGATACTTCTCTGCTTTCTTCTGTATCCAGCGGTTGTTATGAGCTTTACTATACTTCTCCCAATAATAATAAGTTAGTCTCCATTGCTAAGTTCTACTCTATCACGGCTAACAATACGATCCAACTTTTCCACCAAGACAAAATTCCAACCGGTGCGAATGGTCTTGCGGTTCTTTCTTGCAATGGCAAGGAAAACCTTTTGGCTGCAAGTGATCTAGTGGACAATACTGCGACAGATGGGGTTATAACAGACAGCCAAGGAACGTATACTGTTACTGTGGAAGCGGGGAAATATCATACTTTGCAGATTCGCCGTACCAGCAAAGACTTAGGGAATATAACGATTGACCTGACATCGGCTACTACTGAAACGGATCTTGAGGAAATCAAAGCTGATCCAAGCAAACTTGCCATCTCCACACCGTACAGCTTTACACATACAGTAGTGGTAAATGGTCCGGTTACAAATTCCGATGCCGCAAGCGATAGCACTACATCTACCGCCAATGTATCAAGCAACGATATTACAACAATCGATATAGCAACACTTACCAATGAAGCTAGCAATGATTCTCTTTTTTCCGCTGATACTAGCATTGCTCTTTCCGGATTTTCCTATAACTCGACTACCCTTAGTTTTGATAGCAACACAGCGATCACCAACCAAATTCCCAATATAACTGGTACCATATCCAGTTGTAGCGTAACACCGACTCTTCCAGTTGGGCTGGTACTTGCAAATGACTGCACCCTCAGCGGGACACCTACCGTATCACAGGCTGCAACTTCTTACACGATTACGGCCAGTAATTCAGTTGGTAATGTTTCTACGACTCTCTCCATCCAAGTGTATTCGGGGCTATGGGTTCAAGATGCTTACCTCAAGGCCTCCAATGCTGAGGCAGCCGACTTGTTTGGTGTAAGCGTTGACATTGATGGTGATTATGCTATTGTCGGAGCATTGTTTGAGGATAATTTATCAACAACTATAGTAAATACGGATAATGCTACGATTACCGACTCTTCAACCACCTCTAACTCTGGTGCTGCTTATATTTTTAAGAGAGAATGATGATACAAGTGGAGACTGGATTTGGATGTAAACTTGGAATCAGAGCATCATAAATTTAGATAAAAATAAAAGACAGATAACGGCATACCTAAAAAAATTGTCCCATGACTGCAAAACTTGAGATACGCTTGCATCCAGAAGATGAAAATATGCGCAAAATTATATCGAATTGTTCTTCTATAACAGCAGGATACAAGCCTACTTTTTGGTGTTCTGGTACATTTGCCCAATTGCTATGGTTGCTTATCAAAGAACAGTTCAACCTAAATTCTGTGCGCTACAAAAGGCATCCTATTGTTTTTGCCGATGGAGGAAGTGTTTGTATTGACATAGCTGAGTCAGAAGAATTACAAGAAACATCTCCTATTGTATTTTTTTTGCATACCATAACCGGTAGTTCACAAACCACAAATGGTTTTGTAAAATATGCATTGAGGCGAGGTTGGCGTGCAATTGTTTTAAATCGTAGAGGGCACGAACACTCTCTCACCAGCCCCAAGTTTAATCTCATGGGAGATATTGATGATACCATTGCAATGATCCGACAGGGAAAGTCTTTATTTCCACAAGCTAGCTATGCAGCAGCCATTGGAATCTCCGCAGGAAGTGGCCAAGTAGTCTCCTATATAGGACGACAACGGGAGAAAGTAGATATATCTGCAGCCGTATCGATTTGTCCAGCCTATGATGTGAGCACTGCTTTTACAAACCTGGATACATCTTACCCAAAAGTTTCTGCCTTATTATTGAAGAGAGTGAAAAAATACTTCTTAGAAAACAATAGACAAATATTGCAGAAGCAAAGTGGATTTGAGGAAAGCTTGCGAGCGACAAAACTTCAGGAAATCTTTCAATCATTATCTTCCCTAGCTGGGGCAGAAGATTGGCAGGACTATTTAACGAAAAACAACCCAATGGCACATTATAAAGGCAACCAAATTCCTTGTCTAGTTCTTAATAGTTTGGATGATCCGGTATGTGTGAAAGATAATATTCCTGATCTAAGAGAGAAAAATTATGCAGTGGTATTGACACGGTATGGTTCACATGTTGCTTATGCTGAGGGAATCAGTGGATTTGGTTCTTGGATGGAAAGGGTCTCTATGGATTTTTTGGATACCTGTATGCGGTTAGGAGAAGAAAAGACAGCTGCAAAAACTCTATTGGCAAAGAGCTGAATATTACCTAAAATCAGTTATGGAAAAATTATTTGTTTTACTTTTTGCTCCTGGCGTTTTGTGAGCAACTGGAAGGATTTTTAATTTTCTTCTCCCACAAAAAAAGCTGGACATTTCCCCTGTACAATCAAAAATTTACCTATGTTGTAAGATTTGAAATATGCGAAGTTGCCAATTGCAGCTTAGGTGAAAAAAGCTCTCAGCCCGGTTTCTGACTACCAATCTTCACCCGGACTGAGAAACCCACCAAAAAGGTGTGAAGAAATTCTGTGTACTATCCAGTACACCGTCAAGTCCTTTACACCTCTGGTGAAACTATATTATTACTACGAGGTAAAACATGATACTAGAAGAAGACTACAAAGCGTTATTCGACAGAATCGAAGTGCTGATAGACCGGCTCTACAACAAGAGAAAAGCTTATCCCCGCAAACGCCGGAAACGTTACCACAAGTTGCTACACAAACAGCTCAAGTATCTGCGTGCACAGTTAGAGTAGGGAATTACTCTGCGTCTCGGGCACCTCGGATACTAAATTTATTGCAGTTGCTATAAATTTCACTAGGTGTCCGGGATTGCACTGGTTTTAAGATAGGGAAATCTGCTCGTCGAGGGGAACTTAAAGCTCTTTTATATTTTCAGCAGAAGAGTCATTAAATAACTCCTGTTGTTCTACCACTCCCCAGCTCAGACTTCTGACTAAGCCTATGGTTCCCATCCTTACATACTCATTACCCCTCATGCACATCTCACACCCCCTTGCAAAAAAGTCCCTA
>JBCCIA010000454.1:0-4971 GCA_039028475.1 Spirochaetota bacterium
CTTCTTACCTTTGTTGAAAAACCACAGAGTTGCCGGCAGCGTCACCGTATAAAACATATTCGAGGGCAGGGTGAGCATAACTTCTAGGATACCGGAGTCAATCAGGTTCTTACGAATTTCCAGCTCGGAATGGCGGGCATCGCTGGCAGAGTTGGCCATTACAAAACCGGCACGACCTGTATCATTTAAGCTGGAGGCAAACAGGTTGATCCACAGGTAGTTGGCATTGGGAACGGTTTCCACCCCCTTTTTCTTGCCAGCTTTGGATTTGTTCTGCGGGATGCCATAGGCATTGAAACGTGGCGAGTCTTTGACACTTTCCAAAGCCACCTCATCGACATTGAAAGGAGGATTCGCCATGACGTAATCGAAGCGGCCCAGGCTGTCAAACGGGTCTTCGGTATACGAGTTCGCTTGGCGGATGTCGCCATCTATGCCATTCACAGCCAGGTTCATCTTATCGAGTTTGACCGTCTCCAAAGTCTTTTCCTGGCCGTAGGCGACAAACTCCTTTGTGGAGGAATCTTTCAGTTCGGCTCGACGCTTATTGATAAATTTGCTGGATTGCACAAACATACCACCGGAACCGGAAGCGGGGTCGTAGATCTTGCCTTTGTAGGGTTCGATGATTTCCACAATCAACTGCACCACACTGCTCGGGGTAAAGAACTCACCACCGCCTTGGCCTTCGGCAAGGGCAAACTTGCCGAGAAAGTATTCGTAAATTTTGCCAAACAAATCCCCCTTAGCATCTTTGGGAATGTCGGAGAAGGTGCGCAGGATGTCTTTTAACAGGGATTTATCGGTGCGGGTCAGTTCAAAAAATTCGTCTTTGGGAAGGGTGTCTTTCAGTTCTGGTTTGTATTTCTCTATCTGCTCCATAGCAAAACGGATGGCTTTGTCAAAATCCTCTTCTTCAGGAAGGTTGAGTAGATAGTCATACCGCGCCTTTTCTGGCAGGTAAAAGCCACACTTCTCTAAAGCAATTTCGTGTTCCTCGCGCTGCCTCCTGCTGTTCTTCTGTTTTTGCAGTTCAGCCTTAATATCTTCTTCGACGAGGGAATACTTATTGTCCGCAAATTTCAAAAAAATCAGCCCCAAAATGGGAGTAGAGTATTCACTGCTCTTTAAGCCAGAGTTGGCGCGTAATTTATCGGCAGCCGACCAAAGGTTGTCTTCTAATTGCTTCAATTCTTCGTTAGTCATAATAAAGGGGAATACCAGAAAAAATCTCGGATAGAAACAAAATAAAGCGAAGAAGGAATCTGGCAATGAAACTTTTGCAGCGTGTCTTAAAATAAGTGTATTCTTACACATAAGGTAAGCTGCAAGAGCCTGTAGTAATGTTTTCAGACAGGCTCTTATAACATTAACACCTAGCTAAAAAGTTTTCTAATACAAAGATCTTACGGATTCTGAAGGTGAGTGGACTCTGTAAAACTGCCATAGCTTTTAAGTTTTCTACCCCAGAGACAAAGAATGGTTTTTTACAAACTGGTACGTCTGTTGTCCATTCAGGCCAGTCTAAATTTAGTTCATCGCACAGATACTCAACACAAGAGGCTAGGAGTGGGTCAAATTTGTTATCTTGGATTGCGAAACCTTCTGCAACAGCCGAAAAATCTTTGTAATATCGGAAATCATCCACAAAGTTCATTAAATGCAGAGACCAATTTTCCATATCTTGGTGAATTAACTTATGTGTTTCTTTAATCGTTATCATCTGCAAAAATCTCTTCCACAAAAAATTGTGTTACTGGTTTAATTCTATTTTTGGGGTAATAGTTCTCAATGATGGAAAAAACTTCTTCCGGAGAGTTTAATTTTAGCAATTTGATTAAATAAATTATATCATCTTTGTCATGGGTATCAACCCTTGATGCAAGGCATTTCATTGCCAATAAATAATCAGGTTCAGGAACGAATACTTTTAGATTGTCCCAATTGAATAAAATTTTCTTGTGATGAGGTGTTAAAAAACCTTTGAGAGCATCATTTAACCAATCTTGCCTAAGGTTGTTTTTCTCGGCTATTTTTTGAATGGATTCTCGTATTTTGACAGTAGGTTCAAAGATTGCATCAATATCTTTAGTGGCTGCTCTTGCATTGTAAACAAGACACATGACTGAGCCACCATATAGGCAAATTTCTCCAGAAATATCCTGGGATTTTAGTTCCTCATTCAGTTTTTGTAAAAGCATTTTTATTTGATTTGATGAAAGTAAGCTCATTTTTTATCTATTACTTTTAGCAGAAAATACAAGACTTTCCTATTTATCTTCTTTATGCATAAATCAGTGAATAAGGTCAAGAAAAATAGCTAATAGCATTTTTAGTAAGAAGAAAAAGATTTCTTATGTGCCTAAGTATTCTAAATATATTTGTTAGTAACTAGAGTGCATGTTGGAAATAGATTATACCAAAGACTACGTGACTTTAATTTGTAATAAAGAAAAACCTAACCCACTTACAAAAAAGTAGTAGACAAAATTCCCCGCACCATCCACACTTGACCCCTGTTGCCGTACTGACATTTTTCCTGCCTAGCAGGCCAGTGCACACAACAGCAAGCTCTCCGCTCGGTCATGACGGTCAAATCTAGTCCGAGCGGAGAAACCAACACACAGTGGTGTCAAGCAAAGTCTGTGTACCAAGCGTACCGCGTCAAGTCTTTCCTTCCACCCCTGTGTGAACTATAACAACGAGGTAAACCAAAATGGAAGACTTTACACACTACGAAGGACTCTTGGATCGCATGGAAGTTCTCATCGACAGGCTGCACTACGCAGAGACCTATCCACACCCACGCCGCCGCGAACTCTACAAACAGCTCGCCCACAGGCAACTCCGCTACCTACGCGGCCAGATCATGCTACTGACATAGAACGGGAGCAATACTTTCTTACGGGTGGAGTTTTCTCTGCCCGTAGCTTAAAAAGCTCAAAAAATATGACTGGTGTGTCTCTATAAGTATACCATGAAAAAAGAACTCCTTTGTATACTTACTAGCTTAAGTCTAGTATCTTGTGTCACTGTTAAAAAATACCAAAGTTTGCAGAAACAAAATAAACTCCTAGAGCAAGAAAAAAAGTCTTTTCAGTATAAAATCGAGGAACAGAAGTTAGATATAGAAAAACTCACGAAAAAGAATAAGACTTTCGAGAAGCAACTTGAAATAGTACTTGCACCGATACGAGAAAAAGGCCAGACCATAGTTTCTTTTAAACAATCACCCGATAAATTACACTATTATGTATTACTTGGAAAGAACAAGGCAGATTGTTATGGAGCAGGGTACGCACCTAATTGTACTATTAAAATATACGATAGAGAGAATAGGTTTTTAGTGAGAGAAGACAACTTTTCCCCTGATGGTTGGAAGGACAATCAGAGTTTAAATTTGGGTAAAGATTATAAAGAAAAACAAATCGTATATGATATCTATAAAAAAAAGAATCCTTTCCTTATCCAAAAGAAATACAATTCTTCTAAAACATATTATTATAAGTTGTATTCAAATTTCTATGAATCAGGTAGAAATTGTACAGAACAATATTATACTGGAAAGGATGAACAACCTTGTAATTTCAAAATATACAGTACAAAGACTTACAAATATATTTTCGATAAAAATATGATAGCCGATTGGTATGACGATCATACAATTATACGAGAGTTTGATACCGATGAAGCAGGTTACGATGCAAACTATAGCGCACTCATTAATATTCACTCAGGAGAAGAACTAGCAAGTTTTGAGCAGTTTCAAAGTGAATCGGATGCGTGTTTTAAAGGAATAAAGAATTGTGAACGCAGAATAACTGTTGTTTTAGATAATGCAAACTTTAGACTCAGTTTGGGTTATGTAGAAAAGCAAGGAGTTTCCGCGATGGTGCTGGTAAAAGAAGCCGCATACTTTAGGGAAGACGAAGGGGATAATAAAAAAGTTACCATTCGCAAACAGCTATCCCAGCCTGGTTTTGAGGTTCTTAAAAACAACATACTAACAGGAAATAAAATTTGTTTTAAGAATTCGGGAAAAACATACTGTGTAGGGAAAGAGAAGCTGTTTTATGAACATACTTCAAAGTGACTCTAGGCAAGTTATAATGTCTAATAAGCAAAGGTAAGCTGCAAGAGCCTGTAGTAGGGTTTTCAGAACTCTATACAACAAATATATCCAAAGCAACGTTACTCTGGATACTGCAATCGATAATTTTTTCTATTTCCTCCAATTCATATTGGAAGAATTTTAGAATCGGTTCTGCCGTTAAGTGGAGTCTTGTTCCTTGGAAGATACGTTTGAATTGTTCCGCTGAAATTTGCGAATTCTCCAAAGCAACTACTTCCTCTGAAAACTGCTCTTTGCATATGGTAGCCTTTATTGCTCTTATATGCGGATGATTTATCTTCTTTTCCACAAATTCTTTATCAATGGGTTGTACTACCATTTCGTCATGAACTGCTTCTACCATCCAAAATGAATCCTCACATTCGATGTAGCCTGCCACATTGCACCACATCGTTTCGTTTTCACTAACAGATTGGCATATTTCATAAAGGATTTTCCCTTGCTTTGTATGTATATCCTTTTTCAGCGAATCCAACCATTCCGTAAACAATCCAGGACTGACCATGTGGTGTTCCTCCTCTAACAAACCTGGAAAAATTTCCCATCGGAGAGAGTTGGTTTTTTCAGAAAAGCTATCTGTTGCATCATCCAAAAAAATATCTTGGAAATAACGGTGCAATTCAACGTTTTTCTCTAATACATTGATATAATATACATACATAGTTTCAAAAAATCTCCAATGGAGAAACCCACATACAATAGTTTTATGCCAAAAAAGTCTGCGTGCCAAAGGTAGCTCGTCAAGTCTTTCCTTGCGCCACTAAGAATTGTCTAGGAAGCAGGCAAAGCCGAGTAAAAACCTATTTGACTTTTTCCGAGCAATTCAGATAAAATACAAA
>JBCCIA010000455.1:0-4969 GCA_039028475.1 Spirochaetota bacterium
CTCCCCTCATCTGATTTGTTTAGTATAGCCTGAACCGTTTTAACTGTAGATCTTGTATCACTATGAGCAGTATCATTATCTAAAGTTCTTGCTAAATCTCCTTGTATACCACGTAATGATATTGACCTTTCAAGAGCCTTAAGATTCATCTCTTCCTGCTCCTTCTTCTCCATTTTACTTAACAAATCACTAAACTCTCCTTTAGACAAAGAACGCTCTCGGAGGAACTTTACAACTTTCCTGCAACTATAGCGAGAGGTATGAAAGACAAGAGAGACATGCGTCGTGTATGGAAGGACTATACCGATGAACTGGTAGATGAGTATGTCGCAGACCATATAGACAGTGCAGCGGATTGCAGCAACCGTGCTCCTGATGAAAGGCAGGCTTGCCAAATGATGGCGCAGCAGATGCATTCTAACTATGGCAAGTGGAAAAAAGAACGTGCCCTTACCGATGCACGAAAATGGCGTTCGGAAGATGGTGCAAGTGGAGGCCTAACCTATGCGTGGCGTGTTGCAGAGCATGATGAGGATGCCGCGTTTGCGATGAGTGTCGGTGAGACCGCAGCAGGTGCCGTTGCAACCGGAACTGGCTGGGGAACTGCTCTCTATGCTGGTTATATGGGTGTTAAAGAAGGTTATGCCAACCAGCGTGCAGCGAATAACGAAGATAAGAACGCCGCCTTAGCTGCTGGTCTTGCCAATGGTGTACTGACTGGTGTGATGAAGCATTACAAAGTGGATAAATTTCTGGATGTTGATCTTACCTTTGATCCCGAGGAGGGCTTTGGAACTACAGTTGGCATTTCAGGTCCTTTAGGGGAAAACAGTCCCATCAAAGCTGGTATTGAATTGTCTTTCTCCGAGAAGAAGCAGAGTTTTACAGGTGGTAAGGCTACCCTTGGAGTTGATTTGGGCAAGTTCGAGGGTCTTGATGCATTGGATGGCTTCAATCTTGATACTGGCATCAACTTTAATGAAAAAGGCGGTTTTGACGGAGCGACTATCGGAGGTGGCTGGGAGAGTGACAATGAAGCCCTTGATTTGGGTCTTGATTTTAACATAGATGCTAACGGGTATTATGCAGGAAGTAGTGTAAATGCTTCTTACAAGAGTGGCAAGAACGGCCAGCATGATGTAAATGGAAGTATGAGCTTTGACGCAGATGGTCAGTTTACCACTGGTGAGATAGGTTATAGCCATACCTCTGAAAACCGAGGAACCGGTGACAAAGCGGGACTCAATACTTCTCACACCGCTGGTGGTGGGCTTACCTTTAATGCCGATGGAAGTTATGGCCTTTATGTAAGCAATAGTGCCACATACAACAACATCCGCAATCGCATCAACCAAGCCAAGGGTAGCACCAAGAATACCATGATGTATGACGCCAATGGAGAGTTTACCGGAAGTACCAGTGAAACCAGTGCATCTTTTGAGTTCCAAACCAATACAACCAGGGAAAGGGAGATTAACGAGCAGTGGGAAGCTTTGTATGAAAGTATGACACCTACAGAGCTGGCAATTTTAGCCGAGGTTCAGGGGCAAGTGGATATGTTTGCAGATGGTGAGAGTGCTCTCGATGCACATGCAAACCTACAGGATCGATTGGACAAGCGTCTCGCGGAACTGCAAAAGGCAGGTATCATAAGTGCGGATAGTGCAGCCAATATTCGCAGCTTCGCTGAATTTGATGAAATGCGTGATACGATTACATTTGAGGGAGGACTGGAACGTAACCTACAACGTATGATGCAGGAGAATCGGATTACACAGGAACAAGCCTTAGCCATCATGGAAGACCCATCTAAATTGCATGAGCTGGATCTGGATCTTGGTGGCTATGAACATGTTGATAAGTCGCGAATCAGTCTAGGAGATAAGATCGCTGGAGCGATTTCCGATGCTTGGAGTTGGATCAAGGGTGATGTGAGTAACTCGAATGGCTACATCAACCCTGAAACCGGTGAGTTTGTAGTGCGGACCTGTTTTACTGCGGGTACTCTTGTCAAAACTGCAAAGGGGCACAAGCCTATCGAAGAAGTTAAAGTGGGTGATCTGGTAAGTAGTTGGAATGAGTCGACAGGACAGGTTGAGATGAACCGGGTCGTGCGGACATTTGTCAGAGAAACCAAGGAAATTTACCAAATAACGTATACCAATGGGCAGGTAGTCGAAACAACCGCTACACATCCTTTCTATATCGAAGGTAAGGGTTGGACGCAGGCAAAAGATTTGGTTGTCAATGATGAAAACCATACTGCAGGTTCTATTCTGAGCGATGTACCTGGCTTATCCACAGGACAGGTTGCTTCTATTAGCATGACTCGTATTCGTCCCGTTCAGAGCCAACACTTGCAACGAATTGCCAAAATAGATGTTGTAAAGAGTAAGGAAACTGTTTACAACTTTGAGGTTGAAAATGCACATACCTACTTTGTTTCTGAAGCAAATCTGTTGGTTCACAATGAGTGTTTTAGAGTTCCCGACACAAAACAAAAAGCAATTCTTACGAAATACCAGAAGTTATTTTCTCATTTGGATTCTTCGGGATATACCTCAAGTTCAACACGAAAAGCTGAGTTTAATTCATTTCTCTTTGGCCTAACTCCTGGTTTGGCAGCTTTGGCTTACGCCGAAGACAAATACCATGAAGTAAAGGGGACTAAGTTTTTAGAAAGTGAGCAAGATACCATTGAGAAATTAGAAAAATATCTTAAGAGTCAGAATGCGTCAGATGCTGAAATAGAGGTTTTTATAAATGAGTTTAAAAGAAGAAGAAGATTGTATAGGTTAGGTGTCCCCCCTTCTGACTTTGATTTTTATAATGTGGAAATCAATGGTCTTGGAAAAAGGCACATGAGTATTAAAGATGTGCGAACGGGTGAGTATGTTGTCTCTTGGGCTGTGGAAGAAGGAAAAATTGGTGATGGAATAGAGAGTGCTCCTATGCCTATTGTTGATCTTGGAGTTGCAAGGGTAGGTGTTACGGCAATAATAAAAATACTTGGTAGTGAAAGTGCAAAAAGAGTAATTTCTCAAGGTAGTCGTATGATACTTACCAAAATGGGCCAATCGCAAGGAACCCTCGAAGCAAAGCGCAGCGTTGGAGGATATCTTGCACTAGTTGAACGAGGGGACACGAAACTAGCTAAAAATATGATGATGGAACTATCGAAAACTCCAGGAGGACGTAAGCACATTATGGATATGAACAAAATTGCTGATGATTTGCAGAAAGGAGGTAGATTTAATCGTAAACAGTTAAATGCGTTAAAGTCTATTAAGCAAGATGCACGACTTTTAGGAAGTGCTGAATCAGCAAAATCTGTTCGCCAAGCTCGTATTTCACAAAATAATGCAAGAAATCAAAGAGAAGCTAGCGGGGCACCCCAGCGCCAAGCAGCGGCAAGACTTCGTAAACAACAAAAAGCTAGACAAAAAGAGCAAAAAGATGAATATTTAGGACGCAACCAACCACGACCAGAAAAACCAAAATCTCCTGAAGAAATCCGACAAGAATTACGAGATAGTGTTGCTAAAGCTAAAAAAGAGCTTAGAAATGCAAAAAGATCTGGCCAACCACAGTGGAAAATAGATGAATTAGAAGATAAGCTAGAATCACTAACATGTCCTTCTTGTATGCGTCTTGCTCCGACCAAACTTAAATAATAAGGATTTCGCAAGTAAGAGTGGGTAAGTTATGAGGTTTTTTAAGCGAAAGATAGCAATCGTTATATTCCTGCTTGTCCTAATCACTTTAGTGGGTTACTTTTTTTTAAGAAGCCAGGGCAAATGTAAGTCTGGTGATTGTGAGAATGGAATTGGAATTTATGAAACGGGAGACGGTGGTTTTTACAAAGGCCAATTCCTGGATGGTGTGTTTAGTGGCTATGGATATTTTTGGCACAAATCAGGCCATAGCTATAAGGGACTATGGAGGAAGGGAAAAAAGTATGGCTATGGCCTATATAAATATCCAGATGGAACCGTATACAAAGGTACTTTCCTCGATAATAAAAGACAAGGCAAAGGACTGTTTACTTGGCCAAATGGTTCTAAACTAGCGGTAAGGTGGCTAAATGAGATTCCAAATGGCCAAGGAGAATTCACCGATGAAATAGGAACTAAATATAAAGGAATTTATAGAAATGGAAAAATCTATGAGGGGGAAGGAGTCTTTAATTATGAAGATGGTAGCCGATACACAGGCGAATGGAAAAACGGTAAACGCAATGGAGTGGGAACTCTAACTACGGCGCATCGGGAAAAGGTCATTCACGGAGTTTGGAAAGAGGATAAACTAATTAAAACTCATCAGAACAGAGTAAAATAAAAAATAGAAAAATTTTCAAAGTTGACTTGTTGTAATGGATAAGCAAAAGTGACAAAAGTTATGCTAAAAAGTGATTATTTTAAAAAAGCCTATAGGTTCCTTCTCACAGCTATACTATTCCTCTCTCCGCACTATTTGTTTGCGAAGTCTTTGGATATGAATAGCCTTGACTTGGAAGAATTTGTCCAAGAGGAGATTACCTCCTATAGAGATGGATCTGATTCCTATAGCTTTGCTAAAAATTTCACTCTCTCTACCGATTCTCTTACCTTTGCAAAAAAAGAATTCGCTACAAATCTATTTCTACAAGAGTCTTTAGAACAAGAAAAGGTTTTATTGTTGCAGTCCAGGTTACCGCAATTTGAAGCCTCTATCACAAAACTCCCTTGTAAGGACTCCCCTTCCGGCAAAGGTGTTACTAGATTCTCTAAGGATTTAGTTTTGTCCCAATCGCGGGATTCACGCTTTTACTTTTTGCTGCCAACAATTGCTAGAGAATCGTACCAACACAGCTTTATCCACTTTCATACGGTGCAGCTCTTCTTTTGGCAAGAGTTTGTCCAAGCAAAATTCCAACGTTATTTAGCTCTATTAACCAATAGTCCACCTTTCTGCAATCGCATACGCCACA
>JBCCIA010000456.1:0-4967 GCA_039028475.1 Spirochaetota bacterium
ATCTGATAAGACCAACGAACAGAACAATTTAAGCAGAAACAAACTAAAATAATTTGACTCTTTTTCAGAAAGGCACATAATTTATTCAATATGAAAGTACTCATTACAATTATTCTTTTCTATACTGTACATCCGATAGCCGCCTGTGTTGCTCATGCTGCAGGAGTAGATACTCCATACAATGAATTGATCGACACATCTAAAACTATTTTGCTTGTAAAGGTAGAAAGGAAAACCAAAAAAATGAAAATTATAGAAGTTCTCAAAGGAGATGCCCACCTAAAAGATTTATACCTTGGAATACGAGGAGAAGTTTTCGGTGGCGGTACAGGTGTTTACAGTCCATCCGATATATCTTATCACTACCAAAATGAATCCTTCGAAAATGATTTCAACCAGCACAAAGATCCAACCTTTTGGAAAGAATACGAAGGTCGTGGTTATTTTCCCTGTTGTGTATGTAGTCCATTTCATATCTTTAAAGCCGGTAGCACCTATCTCGTATTTCCAGACATTTGGAATAACAGGAAAGCAGCGGAGTTGATTAAATCTCCAGATGACAAATGGTATACTTATGTAAAAGAAAAGGTTAGGAAAGGTAAAGCTTCCTTTTAACGTTCTCATTTTCCAATTGTCTAACTCTCATTCCAACGAATCACCAAACTAATACCACATCAACCCTCTTCTTTCGGCACACCGTAGATAAACTTGCCCTTGGCGGCAATGAGATTGCGCGAGAGTAGCCCCTCAGCGATGATGAGTAAACCAGAGACGGCTTTTTCCTTCTTCTCATCCGTATCATTCTGGTGCTTCCCCATGAGAGCGTGCACATATTCCCGGCGTTTTGGATCTAACACACCAAGTAGCGAACCCACAACTTTGGTATCGCCTGTCAAAAAAGCCAAAGCCAAAGTCTCAGGTGGAGTTTCGTTGCACAGATAGTACAACGCGAGGTTGTCAAAATAACTCAAATCAGAAAACTTTTGAAAGGGTAGATCTTCCTGCATAGAGCTAGAAAAACTCGCGTGACTTTGTTTTCAAGTATTTCACTAAATGTTCGGAGTTTGGTCTTTCGCCAGTCACCTTTTCGATGAGTTCTTCTGGGTTGTACAGTTTTCCCGGTTTGTGAACCTTTTCGTGCAGCCAGTTGCGTAGGCGAGAGAAGTCACCTTCCTTTTCCACCTCTTGCCAAAACGAATCGTGCTCTTCGATAAAGGTATGGAAAATTTGTGCAGAGTAGATATTGCCCAAGGTGTAAGTGGGAAAGTAGCCAAAGGCACCACTACTCCAATGAATGTCCTGCAAAACTCCCTCTGCATCGTTTTCAATTTCCAGGTCAAATAACTCTTTCATACCAGCGTTCCAACGTTCAGAGAGTTCAGCAACAGGGAGACCTTCGGAAATCAGTTCCTTCTCAATTTCATAGCGCAAAATAATGTGTAGGTTGTAGGTAATCTGATCGGCATCGACACGAATCTTGGAAGGAGACGAGGAATTTACAAAGGCGTATAGATCATCAAATGGTAAATCGTAATGGTACAATTCAAAATCCTTGAGTAGCTGCGGGTAGTAATGGCTCCAAAAAGCTCGGGAACGACCGATCTGGTTTTCCCATAAGCGGCTCTGCGATTCGTGGATACCAAAAGATATGGCAGAAGTCAAAGCCGTGGGATACTCTTCCACCATGCCAAGACCCTTCTCATACAGAGAATGTCCAGCTTCATGCAAAACGCCAAAGATAGAAGAGAGAGGGTCGGATTCGTCATAGCGCGTGGTAATACGCATATCCTTACGCCCCATAGTGGTTGAAAAAGGGTGCGTGCTCTCATCCAAACGAGTCGACTCAGGGTGCAAACCAAGGGCGGGCAGCAATCTATGGTTGAAGGCTTTCTGTTTGCTAGTAGAGACTTTTTTAGCAAAGGGGTTCGGAAACTCTTTCGTCTCATTTATCAGGGGTACTAGAGAGTTTTTGAGACTTTGGAACATAGGGTCTAGAGTTTCGACATTGAGTTCTGTTTCATATCCTTCTAACAAGGCGTCGTAGCGATTTCTATCATAGCCATAGAGTTCAGCCATTTCAATGCTCATCTCTACGATTTCACTTAGGCGAGGAGAGAATTCTGCAAAATCCTGTTTCTTACGCGCCTCCATCCAAACACCGTGGGCGATATTCTTGGCTTTGGAAAACTTCTCGACAAAGTCCACCGGTAAGCACACCGCTCGCTCTCTTTCTTTACGGATGACCTGCAATTCACGTAGGGTTTGTTTGCGCCCTTCTCCCTCGGAGGCTTCTGCTTTTTCGCTAGCGGCATCTAATAAAGCGAGAAATTCCTCTCCGGTAAAGCGTTTGTGGTGCAAAGCGGTAAGCTGGGCGATCTGTTCGGCTCTTTCGGCGTGGCCATCTTTCGGCATCATCACTTCTAAATCCCAATGTAAAAGGCTAATGACATTTCCTAAATGATTCAATTCTCGCCAAAATGTATGCAGTGAACTCATTCTCTATAACCGTCCCTATTTGGATTGAGTGGAAGCTTACCAGAGCCTTTTTTTTAGTAAAGAAATTTATAAAAAGATTCCTCTGGAAAAAGTTTGCTAAAGAATAGTTGACTTTGTGGCTAATATAGAAACAATGGGTATCTACTCGCGGGCGTGGTGTAACGGTAGCACAGCAGCCTTCCAAGCTTCTGGCGGGGGTTCGAGTCCCCTCGCCCGCTCCACTTTCTCCTATGAAAAACCACCTACCTGATTTGCCTAGGACTGACATTACAGGATTCCTACAACCTTGGGGAGATGTTGTTACATACACCGCATTGACTCCAGAAGTCTCACCTCGACAATACTTTCGCCTGGAATTTTCGGATACAACCTATAAAATCCTCTGTTTTGATCCTGAGTTTTCTTTAAAGACGGGTGACTTTTTAGAATTAGCCGAGTTTTTTGGCCAAAACAACATTACAGTTCCTCAAATTTTTGCATCAGATGCAAGGCAGAAATTGCTCCTACAGGAAGATTGTGGAGAAGAGATAAACACCCTAAAGGACGAGCAGTACTGGCAAGCTCTGCAAAACTGTAGCCAACAACTTTTACATTTACACAAAATACAAGCTCACCCCAAAATACAGAGCCGTTCTTTTGATTTAAACAAACTCATGAGCGAAATGGAAATGACGTACAGTTATTTTGAGAAGGCAAAACAAATGTTCCAGCTACGTTCCTCCATCAGTGTAGAGTTCCAGGAGTTTGTGGAAAATACCTGCCGCTTCCTGAGCAATTACACTCCTCTGGTAATCTGCCATAGAGACTACCACTCACGCAATATCTTACAGAAAGAAACGGGGGAATTGGTATGGATTGACTTCCAAGATGCCATGTTAGGAACACCTCTATACGATTTTGTCAGTTTGGTATTTGACTCGTACCGCCCCCTCTCCCTATACAAACGGGAAGACCTCTATAAGAAATTTCTCCAGAGTTCTCCCTATGCAAACAACCGCTTCCGCGAGTGCTATGTCTTACAAGCCTTCCAACGTTCCTTCAAGGCTCTAGGAACCTACCTCAAAATGGCCTTAGAGAAAAAAGCCGACAAGTACCGAGAAAGCATTCTATACTGCTTGGCAAATCTTAAAGAGATCACACAGATCGGTTTTTTACCAGACGAGGAATTTCTCTTTTTTGAATTGCTAAGTACAGAACTACACGAAAAGTTATGAAATGTTTTTTATTAGCTGCGGGCTTTGGCAAACGTATGCAGGAACTGACGCAAAAAACTCCCAAGCCACTGTTGCAATTGGGTGGCTTTCCCCTCTTGGAATACAGCATTCACTTTGCATACCGTTTGGGTATCCGCGAATTCATTATCAATACCCATTACTTAGGGAAACAGATCAAAGAGTATGTAAAATCATTCCGCAATTTAAAATTTCACATTTCTCATGAGGAGGAAATACTAGGAACAGGTGGCGGCATCCGAACAGGAATAGAGGGAATCATTGCAAAAGACGAAACCTTTCTATTGCTAAACCCCGATATTTTATTCCTGCCAAACCCACGATTTTCTCTAAAAATGCCACAAGATTCAAGTATTCACTTATTCTTGCAAGAAAAACAAAGTGACAATCCAAATACGGCACTGTACTTACAAGAAAACAAGGTTTCTTTCTCTACGCCATCTTCCAAAAACTCTACTTACTTTTACATAGGTCTTAGTACAATCCATGCCAAAATTATCTTTGAAACGATCAAATATAACGAAAGGTTTGAATTACCAATATTACTACGAGATTTGGGTAAAAAGCATTCCTTAACAGGCTCTGTATTTGCAGGAGATGTTTTTGATGTAGGTACTAAATCAGAATTCCTCACATTAGAGGATAAGAAAATATTTCCTGGTATGATTGCAAACGACGAAGATTGGCAAGACTTGCAAAGGAAAAGGTGAATTTTTTCCAATATAAAGTTTTTCTGCTTTACGTAAGAAAAAAAAAGACATATGCTCGTCATATATCTTAACTACCGCGTATGATAACAGAGGAAGAGCTTTTCAATAGGGCATTTCAAGAGAAAGTCAAAAAACTCATTCATGAAGAGAAGCCTCTTGTAATGTCAACCTACATCCTCAACCCAAATGAGGAAAGCAAGCTCAACTTTATATTAGATGAACTGCTTGAAAAGTTTCGTCTCCTCAACTGCAAAGAACTGTTTTATACGGCTTGCAGAGAGTTAATTGTCAATTCCGCCAAAGCCGCAGTAAAACGTGTATTTTTTGAAGAACGCAACCTAGACATCCATAACGAAGCCATTTACCAGGATGTAATGCCTGACTTCAAAAAAATTATCAACTCCAATCAAATGGGCAACTACCGTGAGAAAGTTTTTTCTAAAGGCTTAAAAATCGAAATTCACTTTACCTACACAAATGGCACTATCTGTTTACAGGTTATAAATAATTTTCCTCTTATCAAAGAAGA
>JBCCIA010000457.1:0-4965 GCA_039028475.1 Spirochaetota bacterium
GTTGAACTCAGATTCTAAGAAACGTTTGCTGAGCTGCTTGTACTGCGTCTCTAAATTGATAATGCCATTTTCCAACTCATCCAAAATCTTTTTACTCGGTTTTTCTGTTTCGGTGAAATTGCCAAATTCGTATTCAACGATTTCTTCACGGATACTGCCTTTGGTCAGCAGATGCATCTCTACTTGCATGTATTTTTCGATGAGAGAAAAGCGTCCTTCTTTTTCCAAGCGACGGATGCTTACCGTTAGATGAACAGAGTTTAAAAAGCGTAAGGGACGAAAACGGGAAGCTCTCTCTACCAGATCGTGGTCTTCGGCGATCTTCACACTCTCATCAAACCCACCAACACGTTCAAAAAGCCTGCGAGTGATAAAGATACAAAAACCAGCTGCTCTAGGATTCAGCGTCTGGTTGACCTTGACTGTCAAATTGGCGAGCTTGAAAAGGATTTTATCCAATTGGAAGTTGGACTGGGGCATAAATTCGCAAGTAGCCATATCCAAAAAACGCTCGTGCATTTCATCCAAAGCGTCTTTCAAAAAAGAGGGGGGTAAGACAACGTCAGCATCAAAGAAAAATAGAAACTCTCCTGTAGCTACCTCTGCACCACGGTTGCGGCCAGGTCCAGGCATCCCCCCTGGAACTACCTTAGCACCGTAGCTCTCGGCTACTTTTGTAGTACCATCTTTAGAGCCAGCATCGGCGACAATGATTTCAAAATCTTGGAAGGTCTGGTCACGGACAGAATCAAGCAGTTGTGGCAAAAACTCTTCTTCGTTGAGTGTGGGAATTACAATACTGACAGTTGGCATAATCCCGTTATCTACCGCCAGCTTTCACAAAGCAATAGAATTTTTCCTTATCCAGCAAATTCGTATGCAAAACCATTTTCCCGACAGGTATTGCCGTACCAATGTGCACTTTTTTTAGGATGCCGTTTGAATGTAGAGTCTGTTCGGTCCACAGCGACTAGACCAAATGTTTTTTCAAAACCAAAATGCCACTCCAAATTGTCTAGAAAAGACCAAGCAAAATAGCCACGCACATCGCACTCTTCTTGGATAGCTCGGTGCACGTGCATCAGGTAGTCTTGGTAAAAGGAAATGCGGTATTTATCCTCGATCTGGCCTATAGCAGCAGGCTTTTCAAAGAAACTCGCCCCGTTTTCTGTTATGTAGACTGGGGGGTTGTCATATTCCTTTTGGATCCATTTTAACAGTCTATAGAGACCTTGCGGATAGACTTCCCAATTCATACTGGTAATTGTAACTCCCTCATAACTGGGAACAACCGGACGAAAAGCATACAAAGGAAAGGGCAGCCAGCGGACAATTGTACGTGTATAATGATTCACACCCAAAAAGTCTGTTTTACCGGAAATCAGTTTTAAGTCGTCGGTATGCAAATTACCCTTATTTTGCGTCTCCACTTGTTTCACCAGTTCTTCTGGATACTTGCCCTTAAAAATCGGGTCCATCCAAAGGGTATTGATAAGGGCATGGGCGCGCTCTGCTGCTTTATGGCTCTTATCAACGCGGTAGTAATCAACGGGAGATAGTGCATTGGTAATACCTATTTTTATCTGCGAATTTTCCTGCCGCATCGATTGCAACGCCTTGCCATGCGCTAAGAGGAGGTTATGTGCAACTTTCAGACTGGAAAAAGGACGGATATAGCCAGGTGCGTGGATTCCCAGCACATATCCAGTAATCAGAACAATCCAAGGTTCATTGAGGGTGATCCAGTTCTTTACCCTATCACCGAGCCTTCTTACCATCAGATTGGCATACTCTGCAAATTCATAACAACTCTGCCTGTCGTACCAGCCACCCCTTTCGTGGGTAGCCAATGGTAAGTCCCAATGAAATAAGGTTAGAAAAGGCTCAATTCCATTTTCTAAGAGTGTATCCACCAAATCTTCATAGAAAGCAATGCCCTTTTCATTTACCTTACCCTTCCCTTCTGGAAAAATTCGTGGCCAGGAAACAGAAAATCGGTAGGAGGGAAAGCCAAGGCTTTTCATCAAAGCTATGTCTTCTTTGTACTGGTAATAGTGGTTGCAGGTAACATCTCCCACATCGCCATTTTTGATCTTACCTTTACGAGCTGAAAAAGCATCCCAAATCGATGCTCCTTTGCCATCAGCAGTATGTGCTCCTTCTATCTGGTACGCAGACGTTGCTGTACCCCAAAGGAAGCTTTTTGGAAATTCTAACCTAGACAAAACTCTATACTTTTTCTATGACCAAAAGAGTCATATCGTCATCTACTTGGTTATTGGAAAACTCATGCACCTTGGCAAATAACTCATCTGCTAATGCTTCCACATCAAAATTTGGCAATTGGTCGATAAATTCATAAAGCTTATAGCCAAAGTACTTACCCTGTTTGTTCTTCTGTTCAAAGATTCCGTCCGTAAACAAAAATATAATATCGCCAGATTGCATCTGGAAGGAATCTTCACTATCATTCTCTAGCTTATCCACCTCTAAACCGATGAACTTGCCGCAGGTAGAAATGATCTCTGCTTTTTGCTCTGCCTTGCGGTAAATGATAAAATTGGGATGCTGCCCGTAGTGGATAAAGTTTCCCTCTGCATCAGCTTTGAGAATCGCCATAGAAGCATAAGACGTTAAGTTGATACTTTTATCAGATACTATCTTAGCTTCTAGATCTTTATTGATGCTGTTCGAAATTTGCTTTGGCGAATCATAGATATTGATATAGTAGTTCATCTGCACAAGAAGAACCATACTGAATAGGTGTGAGTTTATGTCATGACCAGAAGCATCTCCTATGGCGAACCAATAATTGCCATTGCTATCCCGCATTTGGTTGTAGATGTCTCCGCCTAGGTAGGAAGCATTTTTGATACGAGAGGCCACGCGGTAATGGGCGTCTTTGATATCCATAGGATAGATCAACTTCTTAATGTCAGTATTTACAGAGTCGAGAAATATATTTTCAGCGTATTTTAAAAAGTCCATATGGGTAACTAGTTCTCTCCTGCTGAAAAATAGGCGTGCGAATGGTATTCCTTACGGGTATATATTTGCAAATAGGTTTTAAAATTTTCGTCTACCTGGTAGGCTGCACCTGCTCCATCACTCACACCAAAATTCTGTTCTTGGTAGCCTGCCTCGTACAGCATGGGAAGGAGAGCCTTTTCCTCCGCATAGTAGTAGTACAATAGCTTATGCGAATAAGGCTTAAATCCTTCGCAGCATGTTTTTCCATTTTCTATTTTAACTTGTTGTAGTTCTTTGGTTTCTAACAAAATCCAATTCCCTTTCACCTGGTAAATACCCCTACCAGTAATTCTCTCTTCTACCTTTTTGCTTCCATAGAGGTTGGTATTCCGGTATGATTTTACAAAACTGCCTGATTTTGGTCTATCAAAATAAATTTCTTCCGACCAAGAATTTGCATGCCAAGCCGAATTCATGGCTGATTTTGGATTGGTTTGCCGTTTCCATAGACCTTTTATAAGTATCGGAGGAGAATCTGTCCTAGCAGGTAGTTTTCTTATCCATGTAACGGAGCTACAGGTAAAAAATAAGCAAAAAGCGAGCAAATAAAGGTATAGTTTCATTTAAAACTGAAAATAGATAAAATCTCCTCCCCCGTCTCCGTAGATGGCTAGTAGGAAAAGCATAATAATCGAGAAAACGGGTATCATCTTGTGGCCAAAATTTTGTAACCTTTGTGATAGAGACTCTGGGTACTGAATTGCATTGAGAAGTAAGGTGAGAATGATAAAAACATACAGCTCGTCCAAACGTGGGATAGTTTTGCCACACTGTAGGGAAAAAATCCCGCCAAAATACTGTTTTGTAATGGTAAAGGAATTATAACCAGGCACTCCCGCTTGTATACCAGCTCGGAAAAAGACACCAGAAAAAGCAAAGAGAACAAATGTGATAGGGGTACGTACATATCGAGCTATACCCTGTGGATCTACTGGAATCCATGATTTCTTCTCTAAAAACCGTTCCAGCCACAGCAAAAGACCTAGATAAAAGCCCCAATTGAAAAAACTAATGTCGGCTCCATGCCAAAGCCCCCCCAAAGACATGGTGGCAAGCATGTTGGTATTCGCGCGAAACTCCCCTTGACGACTTCCCCCCAAAGGGATGTAGAGATAATCGCGTAGCCATGTAGAGAGGGTAATGTGCCAGCGCGACCAAACCTCGCGAAAAGAGAAGGAAAGAAACGGGCCACGAAAGTTCTCTGGGATTTCATACCCCAAAAGATTGGCTAAACCTCTGGCAATGTCTGTATAGCCACTGAAATCACAATAGACCTGGCAAGTAAAACCAAGAGCACCAAAAAATAACGAAAGGGCATCATATTCAGTGGGAGATTGGTAAAGACCTGCAATGATCCCACCAATGCGGTCAGAGATGACCACCTTTTTGAACAAGCCCATCATGATATAGAGCATACCACGTTCAATGGTATTGCGTGAGACACTGAGGTTGTTTATTTGGTGGAAAAAGTCTCCCGTTCTCATAATGGGACCTGCGATGAGTTGGGGAAAAAACAGGATGAAAAGGAAATAATCGCTAAAGCCAATAGGTTCGACAATCTTGCCACGGTAGGTATCGATTTGGATCGCCGTCAATTGGAATGTATAAAAACTGATGGCCAAAGGTAAGATAATATGCCAGCTACCAGCGATTTCTTGGAATCTTTGGATACCAGTAATGGTGTGCAAGGAGTCCAGGAAAAAGTAAAAGTACTTAAACATGCAAAGGTTCAACAGATTAAAGCATACGATAAACCATATCTGTCCTTTGCCTGATTCTCCAGCAAGTTTTTGCCGTAACAGTTCGCGTGTACTAATATAGTTTACGAGAATGATAGCTAGGAAGTGTGCTAGAGAATATAGGTTGAAATAAGCATAGAAAACAATAGAGGCAAGTATGAGTAAGTATTTTTTTAAGGAATCTTTGAGATTCCAA
>JBCCIA010000458.1:0-4964 GCA_039028475.1 Spirochaetota bacterium
GTTCGATGATTGGTCTTGTCATGGAAGACGTATTGTTTAGAAGCCTTTGCATATCGTCTCGCAAACGTTCCAAAACGTTTTCCAAGCCTTGTTGCTTGTTTTTTTTGTATTCCAGGTAGTATTCTGAAAGGCGAAACGGTTTGGCAAAATATACGTATGCTTTTCGGGGCAAGTGCGATGGTTCTCCGCCCAAAGCGTGTGGTGTCTTTCCCAAAACAAGAGATTCGTACCTTTGTAGGAATTCATAGAAACGTTCTGGTGTTGGATTTGACAGTAAATAATCTCTTTTGATAACAATTAAATCGTAGGCTTTTACACATTCTCGGTTGGCCCATTCCAGTTCTTTGTCGGTGATTTTGGGTAATTTTGGATTCGGATATTTTAATTCGATCAGCTCCAATATAGAGGTCAAATGGCGCAGTTTGTGGATGGCATCTGAAGATTTATCATAAGCATGTACTTGCAATTTCTCTGCGACATTGTCTAAAATTGTATGTCGTACTTTCCCAATACGGAAATCATAATCAGCATCTTCTGGGTTGTTGATTTGGTACTCTTTTTCCGCATTTTCCAGTAGAAGACGACCTACCATTAGGAATCTACGTAGGAGGTTACGTTCTCCCGAATCAACTCCTAACTTTCTCTCTATCTTAGTAATGGAACGGTTGAGGTCTTCGACAATAATCCGCTCGGGAGATTTGATAATATATTTGATGAAACCAGGAAGTATGGTAATATCTGCATTTTTATCCTTTTTGCGGGCATCTTCGAAGGCTCCAAAGCTGAGTTTAACAATTCCCGCTTGGAATGGCATCAGACTGTCATTCAATCCACACATTGGCTCGCCTTCAGGAAACAAAACGAGCTTACCTTTAGGAGAAGCAAGAATAGAGCGAGTTGTTCGCATCGAGTCGCGGTCAGCGATCCCTGGGATGATGGAAAATGCTCCCAAACTTTGGTAGAGTTTCCCTACAGCTCCAAAAAGGAAATCAAAGGCTCTCCGCGTTGCCATAAAATTAAAACGACTTGCCATAACATTTGCGATATGATAGGATATCATCGGCTCAGCTTGGCTGGGGTGGTTGGTGAAGAATAGAACTCGCTCTTTTTCCAAAGAGCGCAGCATGGTTTTATCCTCTTCTGTAATGATAATGTCTTCTATATTTTGGTATAGTTTTAGTGTGACAGGCAAAGTTAAATCTGCAACCCAAGCAGTAAGCGCGTGGAAGTCAGGGGGCATAAAGTGAGCAGCCATTTGTATCTCCTTACAAGCTAAGTGTAAGTGTCCCTAGGTTTTGCATATATTTTCAAGTCTTTTTAATAGAAAAATGCATAAACAGTTTAGACAGAATTCTTTGCTAGTTTTTTACTGGCAGAAAGTAGGTGCTTTTTGGCATGAAATTTAATAAAATTAGTAGTAAGTTTATTTTTTTAGCAATATTCGCTCTTACTATTGCTGTGGCGGTGACCGGTGTGATGGGTTATCTCTTCGCACGTTTTTCTCTATTGAATCAGCTCAAATCCTCTGATTTGCGGCATTTAGCCGCTCTCAAAGCAGAAAAGATAGATAAGCATATTTCTCGTGGTCTGGAAGCTTCTTTGAGCCTAGCAGATGACCCTATGTTTTTAGAGTGGTTTTCTGGCAAAGAAAAAGATCAGAAGTTGAAACGCTTAGCTTTGCGTAAACTCAACCAACTTTCTACTGAATTTCATTATTCGAATGCTTTTGCAGTCAATACTTCTACTGATAATTACTATCGCAATGGCCGGAAAGATTATAAAAAACTTAAGCGAGATAAGAGTAATGGTTGGTACCAAACTACTATCAAGTCTAAAATAAAAAAGCAAATAAACCTGTACATTGATCGGAGTAGTAAAGAGCCGCGTTCTTTGGTGTACATCAACGTACTTATGGGGGATGTGCAAGACCCACAAGGTGTGGCTGGTGTTTCCATTAACTTCAATGAATTTGTGAAGGAGTTTGTCAATACGGAGTTACGCTATGATGCCCGTGTTTGGTTGGTCAACCGAAAAGGTAGGATTCGGATTTCCGCTTCCACCAAGGATTACAACCGACACCTATCTTTTTTTATGACAACTGAAGTCGTTGATCAAATTTTAAAAAATTACCGAAAAATTGAAGTATTGGAGTATGAAAGCAAAACTAGAGGAACGATTGATCTCGCACATGTACCATTGGAAAAAACAGATTGGGTAGTTGTGTATGAGGTTTCTCGTGCCCGTATGACTGCTACTTTAAATTATATCGCTATTGGTACGATTGTTGTGTGTGTGATTTCTATTATTATTGTTATTTTTCTTTTTTATTACGGAACCCATTCCATCACAGGCCCTATTGCCAATTTAGTTTCTGCCTTTAATTCTCTTTCCGAGGGGGATGTACGACAGAAAATTGAAACGATTTCTAATGATGAAATAGGTATACTCTCTACCGAGTTCAATTCCTTTACCCATTCCATTGCCGGTGTTCTCGAAATTGTCAAAGAAACCTCTAATCAATTGGTAGTTGCTTCCTATGAGATGTCTGATTTTACTAATAAATATTCTCGCAATATCAATGAACAGGCTCATACAACCGATGAGATTCGTTTGTCTATCGATACCATTGATAAAAAAATTAGTAAGGTTGCTGGAAGTGTCAAGCAACAGACGTATAATTTGCATACACTTATAGACAAGTTACACGAGCTTTCTAATACCATCAATGATATGGAACGAACAATTGGAGGTGCGAAGGATAAAATTCGTTTTATTTCGCAAGAAGCAAACACTACTGACAGTGCCTTACGTTCTATGAATTCCAGCATACAGTCTATTCGAGCCAGTTCCAATGATGTTGCAAAGATCGTCCGGATCATCGCAGATATCTCTAAAAAAATAAATTTGCTGTCTTTAAATGCTGCCATTGAGGCCGAAAGGGCGGGCGAATCTGGAAAAGGCTTTGCAGTTGTCGCTGATGAGATTTATAAGCTAGCTGAAAGAACCGCAGTAAGTATTCGTGAAATTGATTCGATCATTGAAAAAAATAACCAAGAGACAACACAAGGTACAGAAAGTATCAATTCTCTGATGGCAAAGACAAATACTATCATAGAAGGTGTTGGGGCAATTTCTAATATGATCCAAGATATATCAGAAACTATGGACAGGCAAGTCAGAATCAATGGGGAGGTCTCCTCTGAAACAACCACGGTGCGTCGTTTGGCTAAGGAGATCGAAGAAGAAACGCAGGAACAAAAGGATTCTTTCCATGAAATTACCAATTCTATGGGAGTTATCCATGAACTTACCCGTGAAAATCACAATGCTACAAACCTACTCACAAAAAATGCTGGGGAAGTGGCAGGAGTTGCAGAGTCTTTAAAAGACAAAGTCGGTTTCTTTAAAGTGTAAAAGGCATGTATTTTCTCATTTTAACGAAAGGTTTTTTAGAGTAGAGTATTTCTACTTGACATGGCCAAGAATTATAGGAAAAAAAGCTATGTTCGTCTCCATTTGTATCCTTAGCAGTGCTCTTGTGTATACTGCTGTAAAATTGATTTCCAATGAAGATACAAAACTAGATGATGGCAAACTTATCAAGCAACCAGTAAATGAAAATGAAACAAAAATTGATACTAACTTTAAAATAGCAAATCTTTCCCTAGCGTGTACTGCCGCAGGAAAGTTTTTTTTTCCTCCTTTGAGTATTTTTGGAGTTGGATGTCTCATTTATTTAATTTTTCCTATATGGAAAAGGGCTTACTATGATCTTACCAAGAGAAAAAAAATCACCCGAATGGTTGTTGAAAGTATTGCACTTCCAGGAACGGTGCTGCACGGGTTTTATTTTGCAGCTTCTCTCACCTACTGGTTCTTATATTGTGCATTGGTGCTGATACTAAGAGCGAAAAAGAATACAATTAACAATATAGGGCAAGTATTTGCACTATCTGGGGAAGTTAAAGTTTGGATTGTGCGAGAGAATGTGGAAGTTTGCATTCAAATGAGAGATTTACAAAAGGGAGATGTTGTTGTACTTAGTGCCGGTGAGATGATTCCTATTAATGGTAAGGTAGTAGATGGTTCAGCGGTTGTAGAGAAAACCATCCTGACAAGACAGTCTGAAGTTTTGAATCTGAACCCCGGTGATTTAGTTTGTTCTTCTACTATGGTTATTTTACAAGGAAAAGTTTATATAGAAGTTGATAAAACTGGCGAGGAAGCCTTGGTAGGAAAAATTCATCAGTTCAAAGGAGGCATGACTGATTATACCAATAGTTTTCAAATGAAAAGTGTTGAGCTTGCAGATAAATTTGCTCTTCCTTATTTAATGTTTGGTGGTCTTGCTACATCTCTTTTCGGTTCAATTGGTGGTTTAGCTGTTCTTTATTTTCCGATAGATGATGCACTGTATTCGGCTGGTCCGTTAGCTGTATTGAACTATTTGAATCGTGGTATAAGCAATGGTATCATTATTAAAGATGGTCAAGTTGTGGAGTCATTTCGAAGGGTTAACACTATTATTTTTGATAGTATAGACGCTTTCATTTGCGAACAACCTGCCTTGTCAAGAATTCACCAATGGTCAGAATGCACAGAAATAGAACTTCTCACCTATGCCGCTGCTGCGGAACAGAGACAAAAAGATTTATATGCTCGTGCAATTTGTGAATATGCTGTGAGCAAGGGAGTTGTTATCCCTCCTTTGGAAGAGTCTATTTATAAGATAGGACTTGGCATGGAAGTAGTGATTGGGGAGGATAGGGTTCTGGTTGGAACCAAGATGCTTTTGGAAGAGAATGGTGTAGAAATTTTGCCAGAAGCAACTTCCATGGAAAATCAAGTCACTAGGAACGGTGATTCTATTGTTTACATTGCAGTGAATGGTATGCTCGAAGGGGGACTTGAGTTTTCTTTGAATTTTAGAGAGGATATTATTGATTCTATCAATGCTTTCAAGA
>JBCCIA010000459.1:0-4950 GCA_039028475.1 Spirochaetota bacterium
CCATAACGCAGTGGATGCAATTTAGCTGTTAGTAGATATTAGATAAAACATATTGCTAGCTCCAGCTACCTTTAGGCTTCTGGATTAGATTTTTTTTTGGGAGATTTGAGGTTTTTTTTTAGGTGTTGGATTTTGCTTCTTAATTTGGTAATTTTTTGTTCTAGCTTTTCTATTTTTTGGTTCAGACGGGATAGAGAAGCGTTGGTTTGCTTTTTGCTTTGGGAAGATTGCGACTGGCGGTCTTTGCGTTTTTTTCGCTTTTCCAGAGCTAATTTTCTTTGTGATCTTGCAATTTGCAGTTTTTCTTTTGCTATGATATTGCGTACTTCTTTTTTATTGGTGGAATAGATAATCTTATATACATTTTCCTTAGCGATAGTCTTACGTACTCCTGCGTCTTGTATCACTACAGAATCAGAGTCATGATCTACTACTTTTCCATAGACTACTTTTCCCGTTTTCATGATAATAGTTTCCGCAAAGCTGAGAAACGGTAGCAAAGTAAGAGCTAGAAGAACTGAAATTTTTTTAGAATGGTGCATAATGTTTATCGCCATATAAAATAATACTGTAACTTCCCTTTCACAAGCAGAATATACGACTTGTATATCGTTAAAATTCCTTCAGTGTTATAATTAAATTGTCTCCTACTATGTAAATATTTATTTTGATTTTTAAAGGATTTCTGTGTAGGGTAAGTAGGATATGGATCATAATGTTGCTTTGAGTTTGAACTCTGCATTTTTTGGTTTTTACGCTCATGCAGGTTTTATGAAAGGGTTGAGTGAGATAGGGTTTCGTCCGGTAAAAATAACAGGTTGTTCTTCTGGTGCATTGGTGGCTGGTTTCTACGCAGTCGGTTTTGAGAGCCGAGAACTTGTTGCCATTCTAAAGCAGTTGCAAAAACAAGATTTCTGGGAAGGAAATTTTTTCTCTCCATTTGGGCGTTTATTGCGTAAGGGCTTTAAGAAATCTTCAGGAATTTTATCTGGAGAAAAACTCCGTAAATTATTGTACTCTTTTTGGGGGGATACTAAGTTGGAAGACTTATGCATTCCTTTAGGAATTTCTGTCTCGAATCTAAGCAAACAGAAACGTGAACTCATTACACGCGGTAGTTTATTGGATGCCGTTATGTGTTCTCTTGCGTTTCCAATCCTTTTCGATATACAAGTTGTGGGAGAAATGGAGTATTTGGATGGTGGTTTGGTAGATGGGGAGCCCATTAGTGAGCTTATTCTAGACGAAACGGTGGATAAGATCATCAGCCATGGGATACAGCGCGAGAAAAAGGTATTTCAGACTGCTATTAGAAGAGCGATTAGCTCTGGTATTTCTATTATCAACCGAGAAACCGACGATTTGAAGAGCATGTTAGCAAAAGCTCACCAAAAAGAACTGGTGCGTATCAAGACCAAAACTCCTTATATAGGACCAGATGATATGAGAAATGGTAAAAAGATTATAGAACTTGCACGTACCAATGTCCACAAGAATGCACAACTTTTTTTTCCAAATTAAAGGTTTGCACTGTAGAGGATCTTTCTTGGACTTCTTGTCAGAACTACAGGAACGGCGATGTTATGTGAGCCAATACTAGTGATCTTCTGGTGCTTGATCCGCAAATCAATTCCCTTGATCTCTTGGATACTCAATAGACTATATGTCAACTGATCCAAGCGGTCTTGCATTAGGTCTGCTCCCGCTCCTCTGGCAAAACTAGGACTTGCTGAAAGATAAAGAATACCCCTGGGAGAGACATGGAACTTAGTGGAGATCTTTAAATCTGCTGGGATGGTAGTCAAGAGACCTTTCGTTTTATCCTCTTGTTTGGGGCCTTTAATAAGACCTCGCAAAACTACCAAGATCTTTTCTTCTACTGTTTCCGGTGCTTTTTTACGTGTTTGCACCAGACGCGAGTAACTGTTGCTACCGCGACCAAAGAATTTTAGATAGTATATATAAAGAAATATTTGTGATTTAGGCTTTACTTGTTCTAAGGCTTGCGTGGCTTCAGGGATAGGTTCCGGATCGTAAGTGGGAATATCAGCTAAGTCGTCCCAATTGGAGTTGGTATCATTGTCACTACTATCTGTGTTTATTTCTGGTATCTTATGTTTCTCAGCAGGGATATTGCGGTAGACAATTGTTTTTCCGGTATCGGGATTGTCTTTAGAAACAAGGCTTTTATCCAATAGAGTTAGGACAAAGAATAGGATAGAAAGGTAAAAAAACAAATTCTTTAGGTTCATAGTGAGTTCTTTGAGGATACACTTTATTTTCGGACAAATCTACAATTTTTCTAGTAGCATTTTTTTTGCTAGAAATGATTTTTTTCTATAAAAAGTCATTTTTTCATTGATTGATACTAAAAATATGCTTTATAATAGAATAGTTGCATTGCTACGGATGTCAAAAAATTTGTAAATAATAGTATAGTTTTTGAGTCTAATAGAAGGCTCTTTAAGTGAAAGGGAGGTTTATATGCTACTGGAAAAAGGTTCGGAATCAAATCCTACAGGTAATTTAATTCTTTATTGTTTTGTGAATGGAGAAAATCCATTCCAACCTGGCTGCAAAATCATCGCCTCTAATGTAGTGGTTAGTTACCTAAAGATCAATGAAAACTATCCAGTTGTTACGTTTCCACCAGTATCTTACAAGACTTTAGAAGACTTAAAGCAAATCATTCTGGAAAGTGGAGAAATCCATGATGTAGCTCGCTTGCCCGACTTTGAAATGCCACCTGGTAAAGAGCCAGGCAATCGCTATATCCAGGAAAGAATGGAGCAATACAACGGCTTTGTAATGAAGTATGTTGAGCTTTGTAAAAACCAAAAACGAGAAGCTGGAACAGATATCCAGGGAGAAAGTATTCCTTCCTATATCGATGCTTTGACAAAATTGTCTTTGCAATACCGCAGTGCAAAAGGTTTGGCACGTGAAGCAGCGAAGATGAAAGTCGAGAAGCTAATCACCCAGTTTTCAGGTTCTTATCCACAGTTTGATCTCGATAACTATAAAAATGCCATCATGTACCCTGGACAAAAAGGTGATGAACTGGCAAGCCTATACATCCAGAAATTTAACGCTATTTCGAATGAAAATTATGAAACCGCTTCCGTATTGAAAAAGCAAATCGAAGCTATCGAATCCTACTAACCCTCCCATTTGGGGTAGAGAGAAACGTCAAACCCCAATAACTTAAAAGCTCTCGTCGCAATAAAATCCCCTAAATCGTCTAAACTTTTTGGAATTTGGTAGAAACCTGGAGATGCAGGTAAGATGATTGCTCCCGCTTCGTCTAAGGACAGCATGTTTTTCAAATGAATACGGTTGTAAGGAGCCTCCCTAGGTACCAAAACCAAAGGTCTACGTTCTTTGAGAGTTACATCCGCGCACCTTTCAATCAAGTTATTTGTCAGCCCAATACTGATAGATGCCAAAGTTTTCATCGAAGAGGGGATTACCAGCATACTCTCCCAGTCATTGGAACCAGAAGCAATATCTGCACCAACATCTAGGAAGGGACGAAAGAGGATCTCATTTTTGATCTGTTCCACTTTCCAACGCTCACAGATAAAATCTAACAGCTCCTCTCCTGAACTGACCTTGCAACTGTATTCCTCGCGAAAGATACGGATTGCTGTTGGACTGACAATTAAATAGGTTTTGCCAGGGATTTCTAATAGTGCTTTTAAAAAGCGAGCCGCATAAATGGAGCCACTCGCTCCTGCTAAACCTACAACAGTTGTTTTCATGGACTTTTTCCTGAAAATTTTTCTATTAACTGTGGGAGCTTCTCTATAAGGATTCCTAAAAAAAGCACTCCGCTGATAGATGCATTGATATGAAAAAAAGCAATCGGTACCTTACTCAGATCTTTCGGGGAAACCAATGCATGTTCTGCAATAAATAAAATACCTGTGATCGCTAAGAAAATATAGTAGTACGCGCCTAGATGTGCAGTATAGCCAGCATACAATAAAAAAGCGAAAGAGATAGCATGCAGTACCTTGGCAAGGAGCAACGCAAAGGGAATGCCAAATCTCGCTGGAACAGAGTGTAAACCCTGCGAGCGATCAAAGTCACTATCTTGGGTTGAGTAGAGGATATCGAAACCAGCAATGTGGAAGAGTAGGCCTAATGACCAAAGAATTGGTATAAGGGAAAAGGACCCTAGAATGGCAATCCAAGCACCAAGAGGAGCAATACCTATACTTGCACCCAGTATAAAATGGCAGAGAAAAGTAAACCTTTTGCTGTAGCTATAGAACAAAACTAAGAATAGAGCGGGAAAGGCGAGAACGAAACAAAGGAAATGGATCATCCAACTGGCTGCTAAAAAGATAAGGCAGGACAGAACGATAAAAACGATCGCATTGGTTTCTGAAACTTTCCCAGCTGGTATTTCTCGTAATGCTGTGCGCGGGTTTCTTGCATCAATGTCTCTGTCAATGTAGCGATTGAAACCCATGGCAGCACTTCTGGCCGAGACCATACAAATACCAATCCAGAAAACTTTCTGCCAAAGAACATTTGGCTCTTCTTTCGACTCGACTAGCGCCAGAACTGTTGCTAAACCAGCAAAGGGAAGAGCAAACAGAGTGTGAGAAAGTTTGATCATCTTATTATAGTTGGAAAGAGAACGCAGCCAATTGCTCATAGGCTTCCAAAGAAAGATAATCTTGATATTTGTAAACCAATTACTTTTTTAGCCATTTCATCTATATAGTTTGTCCTGAACCAAGTTAGAAACAATAATTTTTGTTGTAAAAAAAGTTTTTTTATCGCGGACTACGAAAAAGAATACCATATGGATGCTGTGAAGGTCGCAGAGATATTGGCTTGGCCAGAAATTTCGCTATGGGATGTTGCATATGCAATTATTCTGCTACTACTATTGTATCTGTTGTTTCGCTCGCTCAATGGTTATTACCATAAGCGTCG
>JBCCIA010000460.1:0-4942 GCA_039028475.1 Spirochaetota bacterium
AAAACCTTATCTTTTATAGAAGGCTTTTTCTTTTTATTCAACCCTTCTTTTATATAAATTTTTATACCATGTTTTTCCTCTAGTTTTTCTTCCGATGGCTTATAATCAGATGCAAGATAGGGCAATTCTATTTCCCACTTATAAGAAATGGATTTGCACAATGGAAGGCTATTCACTTTTGACGTATCTTCTTGTAGATGTAAAAGCTCTGTTAAGCAGGATATCTTTCTTTTGTCAGAGATTTGTATTTGGGCTTTATTGATTGTCACTTCTCTCTTTTTTCCACTGCTCGGATAGAAATTTATAGAATCTACAGGTAAATCTTTTTCTATAAGATCTTTGCCTGTTAGTTTATCGAAATATTCGAAGTGGTAACGTTTTTTATAAGCCTCTAAAATTTGTCTTGCAGCAAATACTTCTTCCAGATTTAATATTTTCCCAATTTCATAGCTGTTTGTTAAACTTCGATCATCTAAATTCGCAGTCATTAGAATTCCCTTGTTTTTATCTATTAAAACCAGCTTGAAATGCAGTAGAGGAATACCAAATATTTTGATTTGTTTTTGCTGTAAAAATTGAAAATAGTCGTATTGTTTAAACCTACTCTCTCTTCCATATACGTGTATACTAACATTATCTTTTGCTTTTTCACACAGTAACTTTGTTAGCTGTGAATTTTCATCGCCAAAGCTAAACGAAGCAATTTCTATCGTTTGTTTAGCAGATTGGATCATTTTCATAAGACTGGGTAAGATTCTATCTTTTTCAAAAATATCTTTTCCCGAAAAAATAAGGTTTGTTTTAGATGGAATATAGCTTAGTTTTCCAGGAGTTTTAACCGCTCTATGACTTTTTTGTAGACTTTGCTCGTGAGTTGCCTTTTCCCAAAAGCACCAGGAGAAAAAATTAGCTAGCTCGATAGTACTTTGTGAAGACAGCTCAAGACCAATTTCAGGGTTTTCTAACAAAGCCTTTTCAGTGATGTTATTGGTAAATAAAAACCCTTGGCGACTTTTTTTCTTCACATCTATAAGCAATAACTTGAAATGAAAATTCTCAGCAGAGCGGATGAGGATGAGTTTCGCCATTTCATTTAGAAAAGTTTTATGCTCTTCTAATGTTCTTTTTTCAAAGTCGCCTTCTTCTGGGGATGTATTTAACTTGTTTTCAGATGCGGTTAACAGATATACCCGAACTCCTCGTTTGGCAGCCTCTTTTAAGGAACTAGTGATTTCTTTATGGGAAAATAGGAAACTGGCTATAAAAATGGTCTCCTCTGCCGCTCGGATCGAGTCTATAATATTCTTTAACAGTATTTGCTCCTTATCAACTGGTATAAGGTTTGTAAAATCATCGCCTACAAATATATTTTTAGGGTCATTCTTTTTTGATGGAATCCAGAGATGCTTGTAAATGTCTTTTAAACGTGGGGACGGTATTGTTTTGTTTATTGTATATATCATTATTATTTCCTTTGTTATAAGTTAATTTGTTCTAAATCCGCTGGTGCATTTAAAAACCAGACTTTTGCTAAGTCTAAATTTCCTGTAGACCTATTTTTCCATAAATTTTTTCTCAAAGTTTCTCTAAGCATAGGAGCGATGTTTCTATTAGGAAATTGATAGGTAATTTTTTGATTGAGAGCTTCGTATTCATCTTCCCATAGGTAATCTTGGATAGAATCTATGAGTAAGTATTGGTACCATTCATTGGCATCCGCATCAGATTCAGGAAAGATAGGAGTTGCCTTAAATTGAATTTTTTGAACCTCACCAAGAAGGTCTGAACTAAAGGAAGTAGCAAATATAAAGTCATATAGAAAATCTTGTAGAGCTTGTTTATTCCCTTTTAGCGAAGAAAATGGTACCAAATACGTCTCATTTTCATACTTGTCAAAGAATGGATGATGGCATTGTTGCAACTCTTGCCAAATTGAATCATTTGTAAAACCATCAAAAGTTACCTTTGTATTCGAATAGATGATTTGACCTTCAGATGCTGTATTTTCTAAGTTAAGTTTTAGTTTGACTTCTGAAGGAAGTTGTCGTAAACCTAGGCATTTTTCTTCAATCACTCTAATATCACATTTGGGATGCTGTTGTATATTTCCTATCTTCTGCTCTATATCTATAAGCTCTTTTAGAAAACTAGGAGTTTTTTGGGTTATTTTTTCTTGATTGTTATCGTTTCTCCTATCTTCTTTGTATTCCTTAATTTCTAGTATTTGAAACCCTGTATTGTTACTAATACGCTCATCTTCTATATAAAAAATTTCCCATAGTCCTGCCTGTGGAACAAAAATTTCGCCAGTCGTAACTGCTTTTTCTCCTTTTTCGCTAATTGCATCATCTTTGATATAATCGATATATTCTAAATTACGAATTAACCTTTTCGCAACATTTTCGTTAATAGAAAGGCTTTTAACGATTGTTTCTAACAGATCAAAGTATATAAAATTAATTGATCTGTTATCTGTTTGACGTTTTTCTAACGCTTGTTTTTGTTGTAACAATAATTCTAAAACGCTTAATTCAATTTTTCTCTTTTGTGGAAAGCTGATTTCTCCCTGGATGATACAGCTTTTGACTTTTGTTTGGATATTGATTTCGATTTCCATAGTATAATTGCTCCTTATAACTTTAGGTGGGGTGAATTGTTTTTGATTCTTTCGCCAGGTTTTTCAGTAACTCGCTACCTTTTTGTAGGAATGTATACTTATTACCAATGATTACCAATTGGTATTTGGCTCTGGTAAGTGCGACATTTAAGCGATTCGGATTGTCGAGAAAACCAATCCCGGCAGTCTTTGTCATAGTGAGGTATACCACATCAGCCTCATGGCCTTGGTATCTATCAACTGTGCATAGCTCTAACTGGCACAAATCTTTCTTTGTTTCATCTTGAATGGTAAAATATCTTTTTTTATTTCCCTGCCTAGTAAATTCTCGAAGATATTCTCGTACCAGCTTCTCTTGCCTGCGGTGAAATGTGAGGATTGCTATTTTGGGACAATAATTTTCTTGTTTTATCTCGAAAGGATTATAGTGTTCTTGTAAATATTCTGCTAGTCTTTCTAATTCTTTTATAATTGTCTTAGCTTCCTGAATATTTTCTCTTCCTTCTTCTTTGCCTTTTACATCAATCCATACCTTTCTATAGTTGTATAAGCCAGCCTTCATCTCTCTGAGGTTTGCCATATTTTTTGGATCTTTTAATGCTTTCCGATGGTATATATACTTTGCAGGGAAGTTAGAGATGTCTGGGTGCATACGGTGTTGGTATTGTAAACGAACAAATCTCTGTGAGAGTTCATTCTCATCTAGCCCTTTTGATAATATGGAATGGTTAGAGTCTCTTTCAATTCCATTGCCTCGCTGTAGACTTTCTAGGATAGAAGGAAAGCAAACTATCTTGGTAGAACGAAGTTTTTTCTCTGTCTCAGCAATATTTTGATTGCATAAGGTATAATAGCTAGAAATAGCCTTTTGGTATGATACTATTTTTTTGCTAATTTCAGAGTCTTTAATTTCATTCTCAAACAATCTTAGTTCATAGATCCTTTTCAATCTCCATGATATTTCATTTGCCCAAGCGTGGAGGTATGAATCTTCTCGATCTTTTAGATCTGTGTCTTTTACTTCCATTAGTTTGGTTTTTTGATAATAGTTTACTTGTCGTTTTAGCCATTGCGGTATTTTTCTTTTTGTATCTAAATTGATGGTACAACTTACTCTAGTAGGCAATAAAGAACGGTGGCGATAAAAAGAATTACTACTGCCAATCAAAACTCCTGCACCCGGCAATATATGTAACTCCTCATCATTTACTTGGTTCAAATTAATCACCACATCTTCTTTATTCATAAGCTGTTGGATTTTACTTGTAAGAGTTTTACTCTTTTGTGGGTTTTCTTCGATACAAAAAACAGAATGTAAGTGTTCATGCTGCAGGACTTTTTGTGATGTCAAATAAGCAATTGCAAATTCTTCTAAACTCTCTTTAAATTCTGAAAAAGACTCCTTTAGGACTCCCGCAATGGAGTTTTTTATTAGATCGTCTTCCACATAGGGGGATAGTTGTTTGTAATCACCAACAATTATCCAACGCTTTGTTTTTAAGGCTGGAACTAAAAATTCAGGAAAAGTTGTTTTTGAAGCTTCATCTAATATCAGATAATCAAATACCTCATTGGAATATTTAAAAGAAGGATGTTGTAAAAACCCCATTGTTGTTCCGCAGATAATTTGAGCACTCGACCATAATAAGTTATCTGCTTCTTGGTGCCCTTGTTCCGTTTTTAGGTGGCTTTTTAGCTCGTTTTGGATCTCCTGAATTGCCTTGTCTTTATTTTTGTTTTGACTCAATCTTTTAATCCAACTTTTTCGTTCCGTTTCTGCCATCATATTTGATAGGTATGGTTGAGCAGCATCGGAAACATTATTGCTATCTGATGCAATACGAATGAGCAAAAGATCTTTGGTGGCTGGGGTATCTTTTAATTTTTCGATTACATTATCTACTGCTACATGTGTTGAAGCACAGAGTAATATACGTTTGCCTTGTTTCACAAGTTGAGAAATTATTTCTAAAATAGTTGTTGTCTTTCCCGATCCTGGTGGGCCTTCTAAGATTGCAAAGTCCTCTGTGGAAACCGCTTTTTTAACAAATTCTTTTTGTTGTTCGACTCCTTCTCTTGTTTCATCTGTAAGTACATGCCACTGCTCAACATCGTTTGTAGTGAAGTTCTCTAATTTTCTTTTTGTTCGATTTTGCTGGACAACTTTTAAAAGGGGCAAATGATGTTTTTGTGGTTCGCTCTGTAATTCTCGAATTGCTTGTAATTGTCTATGAAGAGTGACGGTGTTGTAATCGATATATATTTTCTCTGTTGGAGGAAGCTCTCTTAATAAAATATATTTACTGTCTTTCGTTTCCCTTCTTT
>JBCCIA010000461.1:0-4933 GCA_039028475.1 Spirochaetota bacterium
AAGTTCCCCTCACCAAACTGGTCTACTATATCCAAAGCACGCTTCTTTGTCGCAATGTGAGCACGAACCATTTTATTGATGCCTCCTGCCATCGAACGAAATTCACCTTGGAACTTCTCCACAGCAATGATTACATCTATATCACCTTTTTCGTGTTCATCACTCATACGGTTCATCTCAGATACTAAGCCCTTCAAGTTACCACGGATCTTTTCGATGATATTATTAATAAATGCTTTCTTGCCGGGAAGCTTCTCTAAGGGAGCATCGAAATTACCTTCGCCAAACTGGTCTACTATGTCTAAGGCTTGTTTCTTTGTGGCAATGTGAGCACGAACCATCTCATTGATTCCCTTTGCCATCGAACGAAATTCACCCTGAAACTTCTGGATATCGATGATCACATCTATATCGCCTTCCTCATGCTCCTTACTCATATGATTCATCTCATCCAACAATCCACGCAAGGAAGCAGTGCAGGTATTTAGATGTTGGCTCATCGGTAAGAAATCGCCTCCGTATTCTTTATTTTTAATAGCATCCGGGATTCTACCTTCCGCAATCTCTTGGATATTCTGCGATATTTCTTGTAAGGGTCTTCCTATAGAATTTGCTAATGCTGTTGCCATTGTAATAAAAACAACCACAGAAATTAGCAATAAGCCTATAATAAATTGAGAGTTTTCTAGACTGATAGTGTTGATCCGTGTTAGAGAGTAAATACCCAGGACTAGCAAAAAAAACAGGTTGGTAGCAGTTGCTAAAAAAATACGTGATGAGATTTTACTTTGATTCCAATTCATAAGACCCTTCTTTGGCATTCTATAGTAGGTGGTAGGAAATAAAAAAAACTTAGAAAAACTCATAGTAGGATCTCACGTGATATTTTAATTTCAACCATTTTATCACAATAGATACAACTAAATTTGTCAAAGGTAGCCAGAGAAACTGCCAAACCTATTGTCACAATAGTACTTGCGCGCAATATCGCCTAATGAGAATAGAATAAAAATTTCACGTATTTTCTCTAAGAACCTTAAAAAAACAGATTTTTCATTGACGAATCATTTTCAGCGATTTCAATACGGGCAAATGAAACGAGTCCTAGTTTTGGTTCTTATTCTTCTTTGCATTTCCTCCGAAGTAGCAGGAGAAAAGCGCAGACGACGTAGGCTGATTGCGAAAAAGAAAATTCCTCCAGAAACCTACTCTATTTCTATTGGATACAATACCATACCTGGCTTGTTCTCAAAAACTCTCAATTTTGATTATTCTTTATTCACAAAAGTTCGGATCGGTGCCTCGCTGCACTACATAGACCGAGAAAACTTCTTAGAAGGGCAAGTTCGTTCGCCACTCAGTTGTGACTACAACCCGGATAACTACTGGATCAATAGCTGTGTCAAATACCAAAAACGAAACCCTGTATTCTTCCGCTTCTTTCTCAAATACTTTCCCTTTGCGAATGGCTTCCAATTGGTCTCGTACCTTGGCAGGTTGCCCGATCTCAGTTTGAAGAATATCTTTCTTCCAAGCCTGGAAGACAACTCCTACCGAGTCAACCGACTCTCTGTTCGCCAACCCGGGATCACCTATACTATAGAGACGAAAAACAACTACTACCTTGCCTTAGCTGCCGGCTGGAAGTGGCGGTTTACGCGCCTGTTCTTTGTTGCCTTTGATGCCGGTATCATGCAAGAGATAAACCCTAAACGAAATATTTACTTTTATGGTGATTTGCGTGGACTTGCCGCAAATGCAACGGTGAGTCCAGTGGATATAGCCTATTTGAACTACTTCACCTACCTACCGTTCAAAGAACGAAACCGTTTAAAAACCCATCTCAACTTCTCGGCAGGGCTTTCTTTCTAGACCGCTAAAGCGTATTTGTGCAAAAAAACTTGTAGTAAGCAGAGAAAAAATCTTGCGATAAGACAATTGTTCCTAGCATTGTCACAGTGTATAAGAGGTGAATTCTGTGAACGAGGATAAAATAGATACAATTATTGGTGATGACATCGTCTTCAAAGGAACTTTGAAATTCAACCACTCACTAAAAATCAAAGGACAATTCAAGGGTACGATTGAATCTACAGGAGAGCTCTTTATCGGTGAAACAGGGCAAGTCAACGCAGACATCGTAGTCGGTTCGTTAGGAGTGGATGGTAGTCTGAGTGGCAATGTAGAAGCTGGACAAAAAATTCGTATTGGTAAAACGGCAAATGTATCGGGAGACCTAAAAACTTCCGAATTAGCTATCGAATCAGGAGCAAAATTTACGGGAAGCTGTGTGATGTAATGTCAAAACTATTACACGGAATCGCCTTCTCAGACTTACCTAAGAAATCAAACGGACTCACCAACCTCCAAAGCTATATTTTACAAAAAATTCTTCCTCCAGAACAAAACGCTGAAACATTCCTACATGGGAAGTTAGAAGATTTGCCATCACCATTCCTCTTACCAATGATGGAGGAAGCAGTCGAAAGCATGGCAAAGTTCATCCGTGAAAAGAAGCATATTCTCTTGTACGGAGACCGTGACACCGATGGAGTATCTTCCACTTCACTGCTTGCTATTTTTTTACGCAAGAAACACGAATCGCGTGGTGGCCAGCTCACAGTCCAAACTTCCTCAGCAAATGATGACTATGGTCTCTGTGAAAAGGCGGTATCCTTCATTCGCAGCAAGAAACCAGACCTCCTCATCACACTCGACTTTGGCAGTACAAACTACGACGAAATCAACACCCTCGCACAAGAAGGTATGAAGGTAATTGTTCTCGATCACCATGTCGTACCCGAGAGAATCCCCAACTGCTTTTTAGTAAATCCAAAACGGGAAGATTCTGAGTATCCTGAAAGTAAGATCTGCACATCAGTAATTGCCATGAAATTGATACTGGCATACGAGATCATGCGTATAGTCAAAAAAGGCCTCCCACCAGCGGACAAAAGCCCTTTAGGACTGAAGGTCAACTACCAAAAACTCGACTTGCACAGCTTCTTTCGAGAAAATCCGACCCTTTTGCAAATCCAAAAAGACTTACTCGATCTATCATCGATAGGTACCATTACCGATATGATGCCCCTACAGGGAGAAAACCGTATCATAGTCCGAAATGGCTTAGAAACACTGATCCGCTTAAACAATGAAACACGCGAAGAACGCAAAGGATTGACAAACCTCATTACAGGTCTAAAACTCAATAGCAATAAAATTACCTCTAAAGACCTTGGTTGGAGCATTGGCCCTGTTTTAAACGCAGCAGGACGGATGGGACGCACCGAAGTTTCCTTAGAACTGCTATTGGAAACAGACAGTACAAAAGCGGGAAGCTGTGCGCAAAAGCTCATAGGTATCAACGAAGAACGAAAGGAACGCACCAAACGAAACATCGACCGCGTTGACAGGTATTTTCTCCGCAAACCAGAACGCAGTAGCAAGAAAATCATATTTTGCTATGAGCCAGATATGGAACCAGGAGTCTCAGGAATCGTCGCTACACGTCTTGTGCAAAAGTATAAAAAACCGACTGTCTTTGTCACCCCTGATCACGGCAATGCCCGTGGAAGTGTACGCAGTTACCAAAAAGAAAACGTTATTACCCTACTGACTATGCTATCGGATCTATTCCATCACTTCGGTGGCCATCCAGAAGCTGGAGGTTTTTCTATAGAGCTACACCGCATTCCCGAATTGGAAAAGCGTTTGCCAGAAGTTGCAGAAAAGTGGCTTAGCGAAGCTCCTCGTGAAGAAGAAAAGCTCGAAAGCCTTGTCAGCTTTCAGGGCAAAGAGTTGAACGAAAAAGTCTTCCGAGAACTCTCTTTGTTTGAGCCTTTTGGCCAAGGCAACCCACAACCAACTCTCTCGATCAAACAGGCCAGAATTCTCAGCTACCGGCCTATGTCCGGTGGAATCCATGGAAAGTTTAGCATCTTAGGGGTAAGCTCCCGCATCAAAGGGGTAATCTGGAACCGAGGCAAAGAGTTTGAAGCCTTACTTTCGCTAAAAGCAGAAATCGACCTATGGGGACAGTTGGAAGAGAATTACTTCAATGGAAGTACTACGATTCAATTCTCCGTACAGGATTTTGTATGAAAATATAGCTCAATCTTCCTCCGCTTGCAAATAAGTATCTAAAACGCGATGAAAATCTGAGTTCTTAAAAGGTTTGCTCAAATAATCATTAAAACCGTGCGACTTTAACTTTCTTTTGATTTGGTAGATGGGATAAGCAGTGAGAGCCACCAAAGGCAATTTTTGGAATGCTTCACCAGGCATGGCTCGAATTTCACTCGCCGCAGTATAACCGTCTTTTTTAGGCATTTCTAAATCCATTAACACCAAATCAAATTTCTGCTGAGTTATTTTCTCCACTGCTTCCTCCCCTCCCATTGCGACTTCTACATATAGATTCCGCTTTTTCAAATGGTGCAATGCAACCCGAATATTCGATTCATTATCATCTACTAGTAGAATCTTTTTTTTCTCCAGAGAAGAACCAGGAACAGGCCTATTTGTATCTAAAACATCTTCTTCTTTAGCGATTTCATATTGCAGAACAAACGAAAACAAAGACCCTTTATTCTCCTCACTGTACAATTGCAGTTTGGATTGGTGCAATTGTAAAAGCCTTTGTGTAATTGCAAGACCAAGCCCAGTACCTCCATAATTCCGATTTACCGTAGAACTAACCTGGGTAAAGAGTTCAAAAATCCATTCTCTCTTTTCCTTTGCAATCCCTATTCCAGTATCCAACACTTCGAATAAAACCTCTGCCTGTTGTCCAACTCTAGTCTTAACATGTAAAGAAAGCGAGCTATGCCCTTTTGCGTCAGGTAACTGATAGCTATCGATATTGCCAATGACACCGATAATCGCTTTTTCAACTTCTGAATCCGGCAAATCAAGCTGGCGAAATGCACCGGCC
>JBCCIA010000462.1:0-4914 GCA_039028475.1 Spirochaetota bacterium
ATTTAAAAAAACTCAATCCTAGTATGCAACGAAGTAGCAAACTCAAATATATAAAAAACAACAAAGAAGAATTTGTTCAAAAATTACAAGAAGATTATAAAGAAAGACTGAGGAAAACAAGATATGAGTGAAAAAGTATTGATCACCGGTTCAAACAGTGGTTTTGGAAAGTTAATGGCAGATACCTTATTGGCAAATGGTTATACTGTTATAGCTAGTATGCGTGAACCTGCAAGTCGCAATAAGGTGGCGGCAGATGATTTGTCTAACCAAGGTGCGCACGTTGTAGAAATAGATGTTACAAACGATGCTAGTGTGGAAGCTGGAGTACAAAAAGCTATCGAACTCGCTGGTGGAGTAGATGTTCTTATCAACAATGCTGGTGCTGGTGTTCTCGGTTGGCAGGAAAACTTTACTATTGACGACTGGAAAAAACTGTTTGAAATAAATGTATTTGGCGTTGCCCGTATGAACCGCGCGGTACTACCAAATATGCGTAAATCTGGTAAAGGAACCATTATGTATATATCCAGCTTGTTAGGAAAATTTTGTATGCCTTTCTTTGGGCCATACAATTCTTCCAAACATGCTTTGGAAGGTTTAGCGGAAAATTACCGTGTTGAATTATCACAATTTGGTATTGAATCATTGGTAATTGAGCCGGGTGGTTTTGGTACAAATTTCGGTGCGAGTCTTCTGCCCTCAAGTGATAACGAGAGTAAGCAAAGTTATGGTGATGCGGCCAGCGGTCCTGAGAAAATGATGGAAGGGTTCGCCAGTGCTTTTGAAGGTGAGAATGCTCCGAATCCACAAATGGTCGCTGATGCAGTTCTGAAACTACTACAAACTCCACGTGGTGAACGTTCTTTTAGAACCGTTGTTGATGGCATGGGATGGGGAGATTCGATCCAAGGGATTGCAGATGCTACCGAGAATGCACACCAAGGCATTTACAAGGCAATGCAAATGGAAGGACTTTTGCAGGTATCGTAACCAGCTTTTATAAACCCCCAAAGAAGAATTGGGGGTTGTCGGAAATTCAATTCGTTCATAAAAATTTAACAATCATTTTTTTATCACTCTTGACAGCAGTTATTCCTATATTATAATCTAAAACAAAAACTCTCCTAGAGGTTCTATGCTTTCTCTAAGATTGACTATTATCATATGGATGGCTCTATCTGCTGCCCAGCCAACAGAAGAATTACAAAAATCCAACCCTGATGGGATATTAGATAGTCTGGACAAAATATTTGAATACTTATAAAATTATTATAAACCAGGAAACGTTACTTGAAGCGGAAAAATATTATCATGCTTTAGTATCGAAGGAACTCATACCAGGAAAATATCTTCAGCAAAGACTTAAAAATATATTTCTGTCTTCTTTGGACTTGGAAGAGTTTCTGCAAATCCTAATGAACACAAAGAAACCGCAGATATATGCAGAAAGTGCACTTCATGGCGATGGATACGATTGGAATCAATATGAGTTGTCCATTCTTGGAGATATAAGTGTTTTTGTACCTGTAAAAATTTTTGACAACGGGTTGCATACCAAACCGTTAGTTTATAAAACTCCTGCTAGTGGCTTTCTTATCTATTCCCCAGGAGCCTTGCTGAGAAATGATAAAGGGGGTGTACCGGTTGATTGGGAGGAAGTTGTCAAAAAAAAACGAATTCACTTAGAGGGTTTATCCAGATTATACGAACGAAGGTTTTTGGCTCCTTTTGTTTATATGGATAAGATTGCAGAGTCATTAGGTAAACAGACCCTCATTACTATACCCGGAATGGGGTGTGGGCAGTTTGCTGGTCCATTCCGTGGTAATATGGCTAGCTATTTACAAGAAGCTATTTATAGGTTTTTGACAAAACATATAAGGCTTTTCCAGAATATAAAAGTAGTATACTTTGATCCTTTCGATGAATGTGAAAACAAGCGTACGCAAATCGAACATCTTACTTTTTTGACAAAACCACTGAGGAAGGGCAATACAAATAAGGGCCAATTGAGTAAAGTTACAGATTTCCAAGATACCAATGATAGCTTTAGTTCTTTGCTCTTATGCAGTATCGTTGCTTGGGATCATGTTTCTTGGCCAGGGAATGACTTTTATATTGGTTCAAGGGCTACCGATGATGGAGTTAAGGCAGCAGCGACTAATTCTATGCAAGTAATTACAGGAGTTGCTGGATCGTATAAGTATAGTAACAATAAATACCTGCCTCCTGAGAAATACAAGTTCTGGAAAGATGTAATTTATAAGAATCAATTAGAAATAAAAGTCAAAGATAATGTATTTGTATACCCATTCCAGTAATATAAAAACCTCCTAGCTTTTTTGGGAAAAAAGAGTAGAAAATAAATTGAATGGAGGTAGTATTTGCCTACGTGGTAAGTTTTTTACGAAATACCTGGAAAAGTATATCTTACTCGGGAATTCCTGCACATATAGGTGAGGAAGAGAAAGAGAGCTTTGTATTTGCCAATCGTTTTATTACCATTACCAGTGTTTATTGTTCCTTATTTATCCCTGCGAGTGTATTTTTTGCAACGTTTCAACTTTATTTACTAGACGCTTCGCTTGTACATATCAAAAAGCATTTCTTTACATTGTACCCAACTGTTCTTTATGAGTGGTTGTATATATTGATTCATTTTCCCTTATGGATGAAAGTTCGTAAAAAGGGAGAGTGGAAATATCTCGTTCTCTTTATGTACTCTTTTTTGCTATGTCTTTCCATTTTAGTTACGTGGCTTTCTTTTATATTTCCTCTTACAATTCCAATATCATTTACCCATACCTGTATTGTTTTTATCTTTTTACTCTATGTGAAGAAAGTCAGGTGGTATGCTGTGAAATTTTTGCTATTCTTCACATTGCTTCTATTGTCTTTGCTTTCCTTCTACCACCAACTCTTTTTGCAACCTTTGTTTGCTTTGCCCAATTTTATGGTCTATTGGGGAGGACCATTTGCTGTTTTCTTATTATACCTGTTTATTTTTGTTCTTTCCTTCTACTTTAAAAACCAAGTACAGAATACAAACGACCTAATTGATAAAGAACAAGAACTGAATGTTGCCTTGCTCCAAACGATAATTCCTAAAATTGTTGTCGAAGAAATTATCACACAAGGAGCTTACACACCAAGGTTGTTGGACGATGGAGTTGTGATTTTTATAAAAATTGAGAATTTTTTAGAGTTGACTTTGGATATGTCTCCACAAGAGGCAATGGCTATTTTAGGAACTTGTTATTCCTTTTTCGATTCCAAATGCAAACAATACGGCTTAGAGAAAATCAAAACGGTTGGAGAACTCTATATGTTTGCCGCAAATGTACCTGAAAAAAAAGAACATGCTTACAAAAATTCCATATTGGCATGTCAGGATATTTTGCGGGAGTACAGGGAAGAACCCTATAGTTTGAAAATGGGGGTTCATTGTGGTAGTGTTGTTGCTGGTATGATTGGTGAAAATAAGTATGCATATGATATTTGGGGAGATGCAGTCAATGTAGCTTCTCGTATCCTCAGTGGAGGTAAAACGGATTCTATCAATATTTCTCTAGAGATGAAAGAAAAATTAGAAGGTATGGTTCCGCTGGCTTATTCAGGTAAGTACCATGCAAAAAACAAAGGAATATTGGACATATACCAAGTCTTGTGGCAGGAGGAGCAAACTTGAGAACATTTGCTACTTATCGTTTTTTACTAACATGTCGCAATCGTCTAAGGCAAAACCCTATCTTGCAAAAGATAAGTACCTTATGGGATAAAATTTCTACAGAAGGCGTTCCTGAGACTTTAGCTCCTGAGAAAAAAGAAAATTTTATACTTTTAAACCGGATGTTTTACCTCTTTTTTGTGTACGGATCCATTTATCCTTTGGTTGCAATGATCTGTACTGTGCATATTTATCTTGTAGAAGGTGCCGATACAGATATGTACCTTTTTATAAAGTATATCTATCCAGCAGCTTGTTGTACATCGCTGGCAATCTTTGCTTTTTTCTTTATTTGGCGAAACAAGCGAAAGAGCCAAAGCCAGTTGTTGAAAGCATGGGCAAATCGTTTTATTGTTTTAGTGGTTACTATCATCGTTTGCAATGCTCCCTTATTCCCTCTGGAAATTCCTTTTTCCTTTTTTTTAATGCCTTGTGTGATTTCTTGGATTATTTTTAACAACCGTAGTTCTTCTTTTACTAGAAATTTTGCATTGTGGTATACTGTGTTTTTTGGTTTTTTGGCAACCTTCCAACAGTTTTTCCTAGAGCCGACTTATAAGATCCCACAGTATATTATCGATTGGGTAGGAATTATTGTAGCTCTTTTGATTTTCTTTTATTCGATAGCTCTGATCTACTATTTAAAATACCAAAGTGAGCAGACAAAATTACAGTTACTTTTAGAGCGAACCACAACAGATGGCATCTTGAAGAATATTTTGCCCCAGCAAGTTTGTTTGGAAATTAAACAAAACGGTTACTCTGAGCCAGTTTATTTTGAAGCAGCGACAATTTTGCAAACTGATTTTGTTGGCTTTACAAAAATCGCGGAACAGATGACTCCCATTGAATTGTTACGTGAACTTGATTTGTGCTTCGCCTATTTTGATCAAGTTATCAAAAAGAATAAAATTGAAAAAATCAAAACGATTGGAGATGCGTATTTGGCAGCAGGTGGCGTGCCTGTATCCAATCGCACTCATCCGATAGATTGTGCCTTGGCGGCTTTAGAAATAAAAGCAATTATGGAACAAGTGAAAGCTGTAAAAAAAGCTGTAAACCTAGATTTTTGGGAACTTAGGGTAGGTATGCATACCGGTGCCTTGGTTGCAGGAGTTAGTTTCAATGATAAGCTCTCCTATGATATTTGGGGCAAAGGCGTCAATATAACAAGTCAGTTAGAG
>JBCCIA010000463.1:0-4911 GCA_039028475.1 Spirochaetota bacterium
AATAGACAGGTTTTAGGACGCGCTGTAAGTTTTATTTTCTGGAAGAGATGTATTGTAATTCTATGTTGTAGCTCCTGTGCTTTGACTGTAGACGGCCCTGATGTCATCCAGAAGTACATTGCTGAAAAGAAAATCCAAAGAGTGATCTTTAGCAAAGCATTGCAATGCGGTTATAATATTGCAAGTTCTTATGTGGTTTCTGAACTAGGCAATGATGAATATACTTCGTTTTACGGCAGGGACAGGGCTAAAAATATTCTTTACCTCACTTCTGCTGTTGATATGTGTTTAGAAGCCTTAGTCGCCATGCCATGTCCTACTCCTCGCATAGAAACACCAACTGGTAATATTTATTGGCAAGACTACAACCCACAATTTGTGACAACTTTAGTCTTAACTCGTATTGTCGCCTGTACACTACAACCTGTCTCATTTTGGAGTTCCCCTGAACCATTTCAAGGAAGGGTTTACTAATGCGTGTTTTGTATTCTTGTATGGTTGCACCGACTTACATTTTCTGTGTCTTACTTTGGCTTGGCAATGATCTATATGGGAAAAATTTGTTTCACAATTGGTGGACTGGCAAAATAAGTGACGTTACCAGTTTATTTGTTTTTCCTTTCTTTGTCAGTGTCTGTTTGAAAGCACTACCTATTTTTAGAAATGTAAAAGATAAAGCGTTGTTTTCTCTATCTGTGTTTGCTACTGGTTTGGTGTTTTTCTTAATCAATGTAAAACAAAGCTGGAATGACCTATTTACCAAATTCTTCTGGGGAACAAATGCTGTAGGTTATGCAGATGTATCTGATCTGTTTTGTATGCTTTCGTTACCGTTATGTTTCTATTTCTATAACAACAAGAGAAGGAATCTTTCTCTAGCAAAAAATACTATTCCTAAAAAATACGCAGTTCTATTGTCCCTTGTTTTTGTTGGATTTGCCAGTATAAATACTTCTGCTCCACGTCAGCCTCACAGGCAAGATGCAACAAGTCTCTTTTGGTTTTTCTTGGCTTCAGAGAATGACGCAGTAGATTCGATAGTATTTCAGTCCCCGACAAAGAATTACTCTCTCGCTAGTGGAGAAGCATTAGAGTTTCGCTGGCAGTACAATGGTTATTATTTAGGGGACGATCCAAGCCTAGCCAACCAATCCGAACGCTGTGCAGAGGGGTATTCTCAAAAAGCTTATCTGTGGGAATTTGGTGGTACTTTTCAAGAATACTATTTACAAATTTATCAAAATGGTAGAGATACTGAGCGAGAGTATTATAGAGGTAAACCACTTTATTCCTTTAGAACCCAACAACTGTCACAGTCGTTACATGTGGATCTACCAGATGGAGAGTATCTTTCTCTTGTATCTCTTGTCTTTTACAACCGAGCAGATTGCCAAACGCCGGAGGTAGAGTATTTTCCTATACAACAATTAGCAGTGCCAGCTCTAGCTGAGAAAATAACAGAACCTATTTCCACCAAAGAAACGGATTCGCTTGCTTTAGTAGCTGCTGCCAGTTCTCCTTCTGATAGGATCGATAGCTATTTCCAAGTCAAAAACGATATTAGCCAGGTCGAATTTCAATCCCCTTCACAAAATCAAGCTTTTTCTACTAGTGAAGAAGTAACATTTTCTTGGCAGTACCAAAAGCATAAAATACAGCGAAGTAGCTTAGAAACTATCTGTCCTAATGAGGAAATTACGGAATAACAGAAAGTTTTATTGGGCAAGTTTTTAGGCTATGCCTTGCAAATTTCTCCACAAGCCGATTTTTCTACAATTACCAAAGAGGAAACTAGCACTTTGCAAAGTATAACAACAACTCTGAATTTGCAACCTGGAGATTACTTTTGGCGGATTGCTTTGCGTTTTGAAAAACAGTACAGTTGTAGTGGAGAGGTAGTAACCATCCCTTTGCAAAGTACCGATGCAAAAACCTACCCACAATTTACGATTAGTTCTGAATTTAGTAGATAAGTCACTTTTCAGCTAAACAGCATTTAGTTTTCTTTCGATAGTTTTGAGTAGATAGTACTCGTTTATGAGATCCGTAATATTTAGCATTTTACTGTGTTCGTTGTTTTTTCCACTTTATTCCCAAACAAAAAAAGTTTTTTACCATCCCTTAAAACAAGATGGCGGTGGGAAACCTTTCGATCCAGATAAAGCTTTTACGGCTTTTCTGCAAAGTGTCAATAAGGATGAGTTTTCACTACAAAAAAGTTCAGAGCCTAGTCTTTCTGCAACTCTAGCTTTGGCTAAGAAAGAGAAGGCTTATTTTGTTTATAGTGGTTTCTACAATAGAAATAAATTTGGTACTTTGGACTTCTATGTGCAAATTTATAACCCAGAAACGGGTTATATGATCGATGCTTTAAAAGTATCTGATGACTTGGATCTGTATGAAGGAATTGAACTAGAGCAGGAAGAATTTCAAAAGCAAGACGCAGAGAGGATTCGTGACCTGAACCAGAAGCTCATTATAAAGCTGAAAATAAACGAAGCGCGTAAGGAGAGAAAACAAAATATTCAGCAAAACTATTCAGATACTAGGTTTGCTCGTAAATACAAACTGCCAATAAAGCAGGAAAGTATCCAGGAAGCTGCCAAACAAGTATTCAAATTTATTGAGGACCAGGTGGTTGTAACAGCCACAAGGAGCAAAACAAAACTCAAGGACACTCCAGCTGCCGTTTATGTCATTACTCAACGCCAGATCCGTGAAAGGGGCTATAGAACCCTCTCCGATGCTCTCTACGACTTGCCTGGTTTTGATTACCAACATACCTATGGGGTGTACCCGGATCTTATTCACCAGCGAGGTCTGATTGGTACCATGCAGAGGACACTTCTCTATGTGGATGGGATACCGGATAACAATATCTTTGAGAATGCAATGCTCGGTGGAACGGTTCGCTTTCCATTGAATAATGTGGAGAGGATTGAGGTTGTCTCCGGACCCGCTTCTGCACTCTATGGGGCCAATGCATTTAATGGCATTATCAATATCATTACCAAAGATGGCAAACAAAATCCAGGTCATCATGTCGATGCTACGTATGGAACCTGGGAAAAAAACTTTACCAACCCAGGATATGCGGTGAGTGCCTCAGCCAGAGGAAATTCGGGGGACTTTCAATACAGCATTGGCGCTTATTACTACCAAACCCAGGGGCCTTCTTTTTCGGGTGTAACAAAGTTAGATAGTCCGAACCTTGGTGCTACAGATGCCAATCCTTTGTACAATTATAACTATGACCCCTACTACTATCTAGAAAAAAAACTCTGTGGAGGAAGCATTTGCAACCCTGGAGAAACTGCTGTTGGTTATTACTCTTCTCCTTTTTACAATAACTCACGAGAAGATACTTACAATATAACTGCTAGGTTTAGCTATAAGGGTTTACGCTTTGAAACTATCAATTGGCAGTATTTGGCTGCGGAAGGTCTCTTTGGTAATGGAACCCAGTGGATTGATACCAAACAGAGGGGGATCGATACAAACAGTTTTGACCTTAGGAACAATGCTAGGAGGCTAGGAGTTTTGCTAGGCTACTTGAGCGATGGAGAGTCTGGTTTTCCGGGTAGCAACTGGGATGTGAAAAATAATAGTCTTCTCATAGGATATACTCATGAGTTTACCGATACGCTATCTCTGGATTCTGAGTTTATCGTTAGAAGTACAGAAATCTTAAACTCCAGTAAAGATTCCTATCCCAATGTATTAGGACCTGGAGCCTACTACCGCCCTGGAGACTATGAGACGGAGAATTCCTATGATAGACCGGATTACGCCTACTTGGGAGAAGAAAGGTTGAGTTGGAATCCCAATGAGCAATTTGCAACCATAGTAGGTGTGGTAGGCAGACATTTTGTTGCAGCAAAAGACTATGGAAGTACAGAAAGGTATACATACAACAACTATGCGTTCTACATCCAACAGTTGTACAAACCGATCTACCGTTTACGTTTGACGGCAGGGTATAGGTATGACTATATCACCAGTTATGGCAGCGCAAGCACTCCGCGAATCAGTGCTGTCTATTCTGCTACGAAAAATCTTACCCTAAAGTTTCTAGCAGGTACTGCTTTTCGCGAGCCAAGTGGGGAAGAATTGTTTTCTTTAACGCCACAGAGAAGACCCAATGAAAGTCTAAAGCCAGAGCTATTACGCTCTTTCGAGTTTGGTGTTGGCTATCGTTTTTTGAAGAACTACTATATTAGTGTCCAATCCTACTATAACTCTATTTCTAATTTGATCTTAGAAATCCAAACACAAGACTTTGCACCGATTCAGGGTTCTGTTCCACAAGGGGGAAATCCTTGGAACCAATACCAAAATATCGGCAAGGCAAGAATTTTTGGTTCCGAGTCTGAGTTTCGAGCTTATCTTTCCCGAGTTTTTACTGTAAATGTAAACTATACTTATAGCAAAGGATTCTATTATGATCTACCAAGCTCTTTGCAACAATCTCCCTCTACGGTAGGTAGGCCTGGAGACAATATTGCCGATGACGTGTATAAAGCAGTATATAAATCTATTACCGGCAATGATACGGTAATTTCAGAAGGAGAGATTCCTAATATCGCAACCCACAAAGCCTATCTAGGTCTTACCTATTATGTCTTGACCAACCTATCTTTCTACTCTGGTGTAAATATTATAGGGATTCGTAAAACAGTTTCTACTAATCCAGAGAAGGTTGTACCTGGTTATAGAATGTTTAAGATCAACATTCACTGGGAAGATTTTTGGAAAAAAGGCATGTATTGCAACCTTCTCGTCAACAATGCTACTAATATGCAATTCTTTGACCCTGGTATTCGTGTAGCTGATGGAACATTTTATCCGACCATGCACCCTTTAGAGAGAAGAAATATTTGGTTTACACTGGGGTATGTGCCTGATTCTTTG
>JBCCIA010000464.1:0-4884 GCA_039028475.1 Spirochaetota bacterium
AAAATTTGAGTGCATCGAAAAAAGTGCTACTTTATTACTTTAACCAACAATATGCTCTAGGTGTCTTTTGTCTAATGATACACTAGCGTATCTCAAAACAGCTTTCTGTTTCTTTCTACTAGGTCTACCCACCTTTTTAGACAGGCTTTTGAGATACACTGCAAATTACTATTTTTGCTTTGTATGAAACTCTTTGCTTTCCTTTAGCAATGTAGGATCTAAATGAATTGTTTCTGCTGGCAATTGCTTTACTGGTTGCAGAATACCTCGAATCAAAGCACAGCGACTATTTTCACCATTGGTAAAAATTTCAGTAGGACTGTAATAGGAATACCTGTGACGAAAAATTTTATTATAATCTGTTGTTGCTAACTTTTCACTGATAGAGTGAATGGCTTCGCTTTCACTTTTATACCAATCTGCTAATTTTTGCAAACGCAAACTCGCATTGGGATAAAACCTACCATGGCTGGGAAATAAAATGTCCTGCTTGCTAAAACTAGCCAAGGTTTCCAGAGAGGCAATCATATCAGGAATAGAAGATTCAAAAAGTGCATGTGGGAGTTTGGCTGCCAAATATAAATCGCCAGAGATAATGTACAGTTCTTGCTTTGCTTGTACGACAAAGGCTTTGTGTCCGACTGTATGCCCGGGAGTATCAATCACTTTGATATTGTATTTTCCTTCCTTGAAGGTATCGGCACTTGTATAGGGAATCAAATCAGGAAAACCTTTTACATTTCCCCAATAGGAAATTCTATGTCCAGGAACCACAAAACCTGTTGCAACGAGTTTGGTATGTTCATTGGGACAATACACAGGAATATTGCCAAAATACTTGTGTAAGGTATGCAAACCACCGATATGGTCTTCGTGTTGGTGGCTGAGGATGATGCGTTTGGGAGGGTTGGAATGCAATGCCTTGGCAAAGAAGTTTGCTGCTGGTTCGGAACCGCTGTCAAACAGAGTAGTCCCTAAAAGGTGTACTGATAAACTGGAACGAATCTGCTTTTCTACGAGCACCTTTGTAAAAGTAAGTTTGGTAAAAGGCCCGACTTTCTGGCTTTTCACTTGCATAACTTAGCGTAGTGGTACCTGGTGTGTTGGCAACTATTTCTTTGTTAGAGAACTTTTCTCTGGAAAAAATAGCTATAATTTTCTTGTTGTTTCTTGTTTAGAAAGGATAATTATTGTCCATAATGAGACGACTTGTAGTATTTATTACTCTATTCATTTTACCGGTTTCTTATGTAGCAGCAGAGTCCGAGAAAGAAACAAAGGAAGAAGTGAAAGTTGAGAAACCTAAGAAAAAAACGGGTTGTATGAAAGGGGACTGCTTTTCTGGAAAGGGAATGTATCATTACAAGAATGGCAATCGTTATGTAGGTTTCTTTAAAATAGGTCTAAGGCACGGTAGAGGGATGTTTCGTTGGTCAAATGGCGATCGCTATTTTGGCGATTGGAAAGATGGAGATCCGGATGGGGAAGGAACCTATTTCTATAAGGGAGTTGGCAGATACAAAGGGGAGTGGAAGAAAGGCGAAAAACATGGTAGTGGGACCTACTATTGGTCAAGTGGGGATCGCTATATCGGTGAGTGGAAGGAAGGAAAAATCCATGGCAGGGGAACCTATTATTATGAGGGTGTCGGACAGTATGTTGGTGGTTGGATGGACGGTAAGAAACATGGCAAGGGGATTTTTTATTGGATCAGTGGAGAAAGTTATTGGGGGATTTGGCGGGATGGTGAATACTTAGGAGAATATGATAAGGGAGGTGGGCTATGAGTTTATTGCTTTTTATCTCTATTTTACCCGGAGTTTTGTTATTATTGTACATTTTGTATATGGATAGAAATGAGCGTGAGCCTTTTCGCCTAGTACTTATGACAATGTTCTTAGGAGCACTGAGCACAATTCCCGCGGGTTTCTTGGAATCCTGGATCTCTACATTGCATCCCATTTTTGAAGAACGACAAGGTATGACTCTGTTCCAAGCTGCCATGATTTCATTTGTTCAAGTTGCTCCTGTTGAGGAGTTTTGCAAGCTATCGGTAGTACTATTGTATGTTTGGAGAAAAGCAAATTTTAATGAAGAAAATGATGGTATTGTTTACGTAGCTTCTAGCGCACTTGGTTTTGCTATTTTTGAGAACGTACTCTATGTATTCCAGCATGGATTTGGTACAGGGGTATTGCGAGCTTTTACAGCAGTACCCTTACATACTTTTACTGCTGTCATTATGGGTTTTTTTGTGGGTTTGGCTCGTTTTAGCCAGGGAGGAGTTGCCTTAAAGATATTTATAGGTTTCTTTCTTGCTAGTTTTATCCATGGCTTGTATGATACATTCGCGTTTGCCGGAAAAGATCTTGCTTTGCTTATTTTTCCAACGGTTTTCTTTCTGGTCATTGCAGGAATAGTTTTCTTAAAAAAGGGTAGAAATTTATCTTTGCAAAGGTGGCAAAAAGGAGGACGGCCAACAAAAGTTAATGTAGCTCCTAGAAATCCTTCTAAATTCCAAGTTTGGAAATTGTTCGTCTCTAGGGGAATGATTTTTCTCTCTCTACTTTTTTGGCTTTTCTTATATCTAGTAGCAAGTGAAGAACCAGAAATAACTACAGCTATATGTATTGCTACAGGTTTCATTTTTACCGGTATACCATTGTTGCTAGCGATTGCATTAGAAGTTTCTTATTTTCGTAATAAGAGGCTTATCCGGAAAACATAGAGAGGTTAAAAATTTTTCTTACAGAGTGTCTATTAGTAAATAAGCGTATTCTTACACATAAGGCAAGCTGCAAGAGCCTGTAGTAGATTTTTCAGACAGGCTCTTAGAAGGCTCTTCAGTTCTTTTGAATACAAATATAGCTAGCAGATATATCTATTTTTTTTTGTACGTATACTCTAGTTTCTAATTGGAAGCCGATATGTTTCTCTAATTTAAAAGGTACAGAAACATAGGACCATTGGCCATCTGTTGGGAGAATTTCAGTTTCTGCAATTACAGTTACTCCATGATCTTTCTTACTTACAGCAATATCAAAGGTAGCGATCTGATCGTGGTTTGGTGCATCTACTTTGTAGCGGAGAGTAGCTGTAAAACTGCCGTCTTCTTCGATGAGCCTGTAGGGACCAAAAAATAAAAACCCTACTTTTTCAGAAGAAGAACGAATGCCATTTCGGTTTGTCACGGAAAAAGTTGTCGGTAAAGTGGTACAGATAATAGGTTCCGGAATTTGTTTGCTACGAATATGAAAAGCATTCAATTGTACGTTTTCTTGGACAAAAACACGAAATTCTGCCTGGTAACCTAGATATTCTTTTGTATCAAAAAATAGAACTGCTGTATCAATTTCTTTATTGGTTTTCTGTAGTTCACATTCCGTATACTTTATAAAAGTAACTTCTTCTCTCTCGTCTCTATGAGAAAGAAAAATATCAAAGGAACCGGCAGAATCACCTCCATCTTCTATAGTGAGATAGGATAATTCGATCATCAGAATCATACTTTCTTCAATGTCAGCATAAGGACCATAGACTAAAGTTCCAGCTGAACCTACTGATTGTACTCCATATTCATAATGATAAGCTATAGCATGTTGTAGCCTATCACAGGGAAAAAGGTGTTTTTGCAATCTTGGTTTCTGCTTTTTATAGATTGGCTCATAAGTTGCTAGTATATTTTCCAGATAGGTTAGTTCTTTGTACTGGTTTTCAGGATCAAATACAAGGAGTATGTTTAAAAAATCTTGTGAGAAAAACCAGCAGGTTTCCGAACAGCAAAGTCCCATAAATAGAGTATTTTTTTGTTTAAAAAAGCTAGTAGGGTCAATGATGGAAAAGCCTCTATGAGATAGCTGTTGGAAAAAATCAATAAATTGGATAATAGGTGCTTGCTTTTGGTAACTCGACCAGAGGAAGGGGTAGTGTTTGTAAGGTTGCGTAGAAGCCCGTCCTATACCATAAATTGTATCTTCTTCACTGATTGCATTGGCTCCACCACGTAGCATAGTATAGTTGGTAAAATGAGCAGCTAGAGCGAAGTCAGTATCGGCTAAATGTATTGGTTCTAAAGTGTATGTTTGCAGATTGATTTCATAAATATGGAAAGGGCTCAGACTATGTACGATAAATAATTTTTCATCTTGTATAAAAGGTTGCCAGTTTTTACCCCAAGCAAAGTTTTTCTCAGCTTTCAAGGGAAGGAGAGAATCGTCTAGGCTTGAATATAAAAATGCAGGGTGTTTGGCTTCTCCATAACCGATTACATACGCATATGCAACTGTACCATTGCTCACAATTCTTGGGTCGGCCCCCAAGCCTAAATACTTTTTGTTACTTTCCTGTAAACCTTGGTTTGTTAGTTTGTATTCAGTTTTGTAGAGACGCGCTATTTTCGTATCTGTTATACGTCTTTGGTGAAAAGTCACAATAGGCATTTCACCATGGAGAGAGATAAATTTTCCTTCTACTTGGCAAAAAGAATAAAATGCGGTAAAAATAGATTTATATTCAGCAAAGTATCTCTGTTGCCATAGAACTTTTGCAGGATAGGCCTGAATACTTTGGGTTACATTGAATAAATGAGAATAGGCTTTGTATTTTTCGCTATTCATATCTTATGAGTTTTCTATTTTGATAATAATTCCAAGTTGTCTCGGATCGTTATTTTGAAAAAACTCTTTTGCAGCAAATGTCTTTTCAACAAAAATATAAATAAACACGATTTCATTAGCTTTGGCAGTAAATTCTTTTCGTACCACTCTATCTCGTACTAACATTATCTCTTCCAATTGATTTTGATTCACCAATAACAGATGATTTACTTTATGCGCGCCATTATTTTCTAAATATAAAGTAAAAGATAAGGGTTTGATACTTTGG
>JBCCIA010000465.1:0-4847 GCA_039028475.1 Spirochaetota bacterium
GACGCATTGAGATGGTGGTGTCCCCGGAGGACATTGTACAATATCGTATTCACCACTATTGTTGTCCGTTTCCCATATTAATCGTATCAAATTTTGGTGTGACGGACGACGACGATGACCAATATTTGCTTGTAGGTTTTTGCGTGCTGTATAGTTGTTATTCCTATTCCTATCTTTTTGAAGTAGATTCTTAGACTTCGATTTGTCGTCAGCTTTTCTCTTATCATCACGACCACTGCCGCCACCGCCAACACCACCGCTACCACTGCTACCACCACGCAAGTAGAACGTTGTATCGTCTTCATTTTCATCGTACGTCACTTCTTCTTCTGTAGTAGAAGCAGTAGTAGTGGTCAAAGTTGATCTTTCAAGAATGTCATCAGTGTTATTGTCTACATGTTGCTTTCCTTGGTTTGTTGTGTTTTCTTCTTCTACTTGTTGACCTTGATTTTCTTGTTCGTCTATTTTTTTGTCATAATCGTATTGCAATTGTTGATAATAGAAACGAAATTTTAATTGGAATTCTAAATATTGATTGTTCTTGTAGATTGGATGTTTTGTTTGATTGGAATCTAATAAGGATTGTTTATGACGACAACATTTCAATCCACCGCGGTATGTTGATAATTTACACGTCGGATTCTTCGTTGCTGATAGATCACTCTGCGGCTGATTCGGACAACGATTCGTTTCTTCAAATTTATCATTGCCAAAATACGCCAACGATTCTTCGCTACATACTAACGTTGGAACATTCATTCGTAGGAATTGCAACGTATTCGAAGCGTGTCCGCAATGTTGTCCAAAGGTAATCGAAGAACTACACCCCGTTGCCGTAATAATGGGTATCGAAATTTTGAATGATTCAACACCATTATTGGATGTTGTGGGGCTTGGGAATGTATAATAATCTTCGTTGATGCCACGTATTGATCTTGTAATGATGACCGTTCGAATATCTGATGCACTAACGGCATTGGATACAATTGTAATACTCGGATTTAGTATTCTACCTGGTCCATGAAAATCTAGTTTTCTTTCTACTACTTTGGTATTTCTTCCAAGCCTGGTAGGTTTTAGGAATTTCCAATATTTTGAGTTCTTCCCAGGCTTGCATCGCTTGCTTGCGGGTCGCGTCTGTTTCGACCTTGAGGTATTCGCTAATAAAGTTATTGAACCTAGCAGATGGTATTTGCTTGAATTTTTCTGGACTTTGGTTGAGTTCTATATAGCTAGCGATGACATCAGCGTAGGTGATTGGTATCTGTTTTGCCAACTGTTCTTCTCGCCAGCGGTTCAAGCGGTAGAGCACGCCAGAACGTTGTTTCAATCCAGACACTTGTTTTTGAGCTTGTTCGTGGATAAACGCCTTGGTCTCCTTGGTATCAGCATAGTTTTTTACCGGTAGATCCGGGTGTAGACCCAGTTCGGTATCTTTGCTTTGGCTCGGTTTCCTTTTGCGTATGTGGGCTGTTTTCTTTTTTCCCGTTTTGAGATAGTGGTGGATGAGAGGCTCCAATTCGTCTTTGCGTAGTTTACTGGTAGCGGTATAGCCGAGCTGTTTAGCAAATGCATGCAATTCGCGAGCGTACCAGTAGCCGTTGGTGAATTCCTCGATGCTCATTTCTTTTCGTAGTTTTTTTGCCATTGTTGTCCTCGGCTCCGCTTGGAGAACGATCTACCTATGTTTTTAAGCAAACTCTTCTCGTCAATCTCATTAGAGACCATCTTTATAGGCCATATTTCGGCTTTTCTGACGTTTTTTGCCTGTTTCTATGGTTTGCGTTTGACAGTGTGGTGTTTGCCCCACTACGCTTGTTCTGAGTGGTATTATGATTTTAAACGATAAATGGACTCTGGCAGATGACATCCAACATGGAAAGTATGTCAAAGAAGTAACTAACATCATCCAATCTTGTGAGCCTCCGTATGTATTGGGTATTCATGGTGATTGGGGTTCTGGTAAGACCAGCTTTTTACGAAAAATGCATTGGTATTTAGCTGGTTCTGAGACAGGTTATGAATCTCCTATAAGTTACAGAGAGAAATGGGGAAAGGACTTTCAAGAGGACTCGCAATTAGAAACGATCTGGTTTGATGCTTGGCATTATTCTTTCGAGGATACCCCCGCAGTTGCCTTGTTGAATGAAATTCGTTCCCACTTCACTCTCAAACAACGTTTTTCTATGAATGCCAAAAAATTTGCCTACACCGCTCTCATGACCTTAGACGATTTGATGGGGAAGTTGAAGAGTTTTTCCATCGCCGAAAATGCAGAATCTGCTTTGAACAAATGGGATAAGAAATACCACACACAACCTCTGCCCTCGCAAATGATCAAAGTCTTGATGGAGAAATCGATTGATACTTTGCTAAATGCAGATAAAGATGATGATACAGCTGACAACGCTCCTAAGAAACGTTTGGTAATATTTGTCGATGATCTGGACCGTTGCAATGGGCCTGTTGCCTTTAAGCTATTAGAAGCTCTTAAAATCTATTTCTCTATCGATAACTGTGTTTTCGTGATTGGCATGGACGTCCGCCATGTCCGTCGTGCCGTTGCTGCAGAATTAAAAATTAAAGGTATGATTCCTGCGACAGAGAATGTTGAGATATATGCTGCGGATTATTTAAATAAAATGTTCCAATATGTTTTCTATTTGCCTGTCATTCCGAACTATAAAGAGTATTTGAAAATACTTATGCAGCAAAGTGAACTCAAAGCAGATTTGGAAATATGGATCGACCGCATAGAGTATTTCAAATTGCTACCGTTAAATCCGAGAAAAATAAAGTCTTTCATCGGAAGTTTGAGTTTCTTTGTCAAACGTTTACTTACCCATAACCCCAATTTGGAAATTGACATCCAACTCACTCTTATTGTTTTGTATCTTAAATTGTATGCGAATGAGGTCTTTCGTATTTTGAAAGAGGAGTATGATTTTTGGGATAAGTTGATCCTCTATTGTAGAAAGTTAGAAACGAGCGATATCAAAGCCTTGGAGAAATTGACTCACCCACAGAAAGTAAAATCTCTTGAAGGGGAAGGAGACGTTCAGTTGGAATCTGCCTTTCACGACCCTGCGTATGAAGGGTTGTTTCGTGCTACTCGTTTGATAGCAGACTATGGTAGACCTGCTAAGGACAAGCACTCCATTTATCTGGTATAAAAAGGGAAAGAGTTGTTATGAACCAAAGTGAACGTTCAAACTTACAAAAAGGTTTTATTGACCCTTACAATAGCAAGCAATGGCTATACTACTTTGATCAACTCCTACCACGTTTTCGTTATGCTCGGTTTATTGGTTTGCCGCACTTGAAGGAAAATCCAGATGTGTCGTTGGAGCGTTTGTATGTGCCGGTCTATATGGCAGAGCAGTACCGTTCTGGGGATGCGGTGGAAGAAGGTAAAAAATACTCTATCATTGAAAAATTGCAAGAATCTCGTTTTCATGTGATTTTAGGTGATCCTGGTTCTGGAAAGTCAACTCTAGTAAATTATTTAACCACTCTATTTGCCTCGTATAGCAGCCATCTTTTGGCGAACTCTTTAGGGAATATGATTCCCATCCCATTTGTGTTGCGTGACTATGCGATTAGTGATGGTATTTCGTTTGAGGTGATGTTGGCTCAGTTCCAAAAACAAACGTTATGGCCAAAAGAAAAAGGACCTGATTCTAATGAGTTAATTGATGTTTTAGAGCGTGGGCAGGGTCTGATTTTGTTGGATGGTTTGGATGAGATTGGAGACGCGAAGAAGCGTAAGGAATTGAAAAAAGCCATCATAGAAGATGGTATGAAGCAGTTTCCAAACTGCATATGGCTTTTAACTAGTCGGATTATTGGATATGAAGAAGTGCCGTTTCATGAAAATAGTTCTTTCTTTCAATCCATGTCTTCCTATATTAAAGCTCCATTTTCTGACAAAGAAGGAAGTGAACTTGCACAAACACAAACAGCTACGAAACCCGTATATGTATTGCCCTTCAATACTTCACAGATTAAGACCTATGTGAATAAATGGTATCAGGTGCGTGAGGCAGATAAATCTTTGCGGGATCAAAAAGCAAAAGAATTAGTGCAAGTCATCCAAGAGACAGATAATATAAAGCACATTGCCCGTAATCCAAATATGTTGACGATGATCTCTCTCATCCATCGAGTTTTTGCACAATTGCCTTCAGGACGAGTAAAGTTGTATGATGCGATTACCGAAGCATATTTAGAATCTATCGATAAGGCGAAGGGATTTAAGTTTAAAGAAAAGGATACCTATATTTCTGTCAAAGAACATGTTTGGTGGCTCTCTAAGTTAGCGTATACCCTACAAGAACGCAGAATGAAACAGAAAAAAGAGAAAGGGTCTGAAAACACAGAAATTCTTATTCCAGAAAAAGATGTTAAGTCGTTTATGACAGATACATTAGATAAAAAAATAGACCCAGACAGAGAGTTAAGTTATATCGCTCGTCGTTCAGGGCTTCTACTGCCACGCAAACCAGGGTATTATAATTTTGTCCACCTTTCTTTCCAAGAATACTTTGCAGCTATGTACTTGTATGAAGGTCTGATCATTTCTCGCAATGAAACAGTTCTCACTATCGTTGAATTATCTAAACAAACTATGTGGCATGAATGTTTGTTACTTTTGTTTGAAAAGCTATCAGAACATAGGGGTTTTTCTGACGGTGTATTTTCAGATTTGTTCGAAGAGAAACCTTCATTAGAATACTCGCAAGTATTGTTTATTGCAAACTTATTGGAAGACCTTCATTCTGGTTTAAGTATAAAAAAACAACAAAAAGCTAAAGAATTTATCTTAGATAGAATTCAAAAAAAATACC
>JBCCIA010000466.1:0-4844 GCA_039028475.1 Spirochaetota bacterium
GAATTTTTTTCTTCCTTCCATATTTATATAACAAATATGGAAAGAATGTTATGCCGCCCAGTTAGGCTGGTCCAAAATGGTTGTTTTGGGGAAACTATGTCGTTACGGGTTACTCAAGCAATTTATACCGTAACGCAGTAGCAGCTGTCGAACAGTTGAGATCAGCCTTCATCCCGCTGTCCACCTTTGTACTTATTAGAGTCCACAAGCCCTTTTTGAGAATTCTTTACCCTCGGGTCGCTTTTAGGTAGCCATCTGCAGTAAAGATCAAGAGCTTTTCTGTAATTCGAAGCAGCAGTTGTATATTTCCAATCGTCTTTATTTTGATCAGCGATTGATTTGTGGTAGTCAGCTTGTTGCAAATCTTTTACCTTCCAATCTAAATGCCCTTGTTCTGGCATTTGCTGATTAGGGAACGTAAGTTCCTTTTGAGAGTCTTTCGCCTTCTGGCTATTTCCTGGTACGATCCGCTGTCCACCTTTGTACTTATTAGAGTCCACAAGCCCTTTTTGAGAATTCTTTACCCTCCAGTTTTTTAATGCGTCGGCCCTGGGTTTGAAAGTTTAGGACTTGACAAGCATGGCCGATCTAATTTAGAGATTTAGGAGATATTAGTTTTCGGGAAGAAAAGGTCGGGTGATCTAGGTTTCCGAATCTCACAAAGGAGGAAATAACGATGAAAAAGTTAAGTGTTGCTGCTTGCCAAAGAGAGGGTTTTTCGCGCCTATTCGCGCTAGGTTTTTTAGCAATTCCTATTGTTTCCTTTTCAGGTTATGGCATGGATCAACAGGAAAGTAATGTTACTAAGAGTCAGCCCGAAAAACCGAAAGTGGATCCACTTGCCGAGGTCGTTCAAAAGCTCCGTGTAGACAGAGAGACGAAGATGAAATTTAAGGCAAAAGGTAGGGAGATCGAAGAGAAGATATATATCCCTTTGAGGGTCTCTAAGAAACCTATTCTTCCTAAGAAACCAGAAGAGGACGAGAAGGAATACGAGGAAAAGACTTCCAAAAAGTCCAAGCCGCTGGATAAATCGATCGAGAGTTTCCTATTTGAAAGTGGGTTTGCTTACCTCCTACTTGCTCCCTCTGGAGCTGGCAAAACTGCTTATGGCCGTCTGATGGAAAGCAAGTACTTAGCAAGTTGGAAAGACAAAAGAGACTGGATTCCCATTTTTCTTTCATTGTCAGACGACGAAATATTGAAAGGTTCAAAAAAAATTAAGTTAATACACGATGAAGAGGAATTTGAGGAGGATGATGTCAAGGAATCTGAATCAGCACACCCAATGTATATTAAACTTGCACTGCAAAAGAAAGGACTCGATGAACCTGATATAGAACTGCTTAAAACAAAAGCAAGCGTGCTATTTTTTCTAGATGGTCACGATGAAATTGATGACAGGTACAGGGGTTCAGGTTTACGTAAGAGGTTAGGGTTAGAGACATGGAACAAAGCAAAGATTATTGTAACCTCGCGTGCAGAAGTACTGGACAGTGCAGCAGCCAATACACTATTCATGGGAGGTAGAGGTTACTTTATAAATTACTTAATTCCTCTGACTCCTTCAGAGCAAGAAGAATGTTTGAAAAAGTTGATAAAATCAAGTTTTAACGAAAATGAAATTGATTTTAAAGATTGTCAGAATATTCTCGAAAATAAACACGGATACCTACTTCACATGATGTACCAACCTCAAGTTTTGCGAATGATTTTCGATCTGATCCATGACGATGATATTGGTGAGTGGAAAGAAGCTGGGGTACTTGAAAAATTGATCAGTAAGTGGTTCGAGGATGGGTACCGTCGCCGTGGAAGGTTGGATTTAAAGCCACACGAGTTCAAAAACAAATATAATAATTATATGCAGCGCTTATCCTTTAAGATGTTTTCGGAGGGCAAAACTAGATTTATAACACGCGACGAAAGCGACAACCCAATTGAGAGATATCAGGAGTTTTCTTTGGATTCAAAAGAGGAAAAAGAACTCGGTTTCCGTAAGTATAGCAGCATAATACAGCGTGTTGACAATCGTGGGAGGACCGAATATGGATTCTATCACAATATTATTAGAGATTATTTTGTTGTCCAAAAAATTAAGAGTTCTGTGCTTAAGGGAATTTTCAAAGACATCTACGAAAACACTCTTATAAAAGATGAAGGTATACTAAGACTATTCGCTCAATATGCGCAAGATTCGAAAGAACTAACTAAAGTTCTATGGAAGGTGGCACAAGATACCGGCGTAAATGGAACAGGGAGAAGGAATGCAGTGGCAATTCTTGCAAAAGCTGGTGTTTCGTTCAGGAAAAGGAATCTACAAGAACTCAATTTAGAAAATTTGGCTCTCGATTCTGCAAAGGATTTAGAACAAGCCGATTTCGATGGTGCTAATTTGCAAAACGTTTCTTCTTTCCCGCAAAGTTTTGAAAACCATTTTATTAATGAAGCAAAAAATTATAAAAAAATTGCTGACTATCAAAGAAGTCAAAACATGTATAAGGAAGCCATAGACTCATACGAAAAATCTATTTCCTCATATCAAAAAATCCCACACATGTATATAGCTAAAGAAGAGATAGTAAAATCCAAAAACATAATAGAGGAAATTGAAGAAAGGTGGCAGGAAGAAAGAGAAGGCGATTTAAGGCAAGCTGACCGCTACAAGTTAACCGCTGACCAAAACAGAAAGGATTGGAAATATACAACTGCTGTTTCGAACTACAGAGAAGCTCTCAATCTTTACTACAAATGGCTACCTCGAAGTAGCCAGAAAATAGAAGATTCTCAAACATGGCTTAGGTATTCTAATAAGCACAAAAATGGAGTTTGGGATCAAGGCTGATCCCAAGTTAACATTGGAGGAAAAGAATCATGAGATTTATTTCGCACCCAGCAGCAGTGTTATTTGTTCTAGTTCATACCGGCACTCTACTGTCCTATGGTATGGAGGAATCTAGCTTCGACGAAATCCATGGGATTGCAAGAGAAATATCTGGAAAATCAGCGGAGGAGGCAAAAAAGTCATACATTGATCTCCAAGTTTCTAAAACTCTTTTCGATGAGCCACCACAGTCTCATAACAAGAGGATACAATCTTTAGAAAAGTCTGTTGACAAATTTCTAGAACGTAATTCCGGAACTCCGTTGCTTGTTGTGATGGGGCCACCGGGATCTGGAAAAACTACTTACGCCAACTTCTTAGAGTCGAAGCTGAGTCCAAATGAGGCGGGTTGGACTCCTGTTTCACTTTCGTTCAGTGACATACCTACTGAAGGAATTAACAAAGCCCTACAGGAAAAAAACAGGGATATTCAACAACTCAAGAAGAGTAAAACAATTTTTATTCTAGATGACTACGACAAAGCAAGAGAAGTTTTTAAGAACGTCAATGTCTATGAAAAGTTGGGATTAAAAGAATGGAAAAATGCCAAAACTATCTTTCTATTAGATTCTGATACGGTCAACGAAACTGAAGTGGGGGTTTACTTTTCTACTGGCCATAGAAACCCACCGGATGTTAAGTACATTATGCCACTATCGGAAAATAAGCAGAGAAGCTTTTTTGACAAATGGGTAGATTCATCCGATGAAAAAGACATTGATGCAGTCACTTCTTTCGACGAAATCAAAAAATTTTACAAAGATTTAACCCCATTGTTTCATCGGCCGAAGCTGTTGAAGGAGATTCTTAATTGTACACGTCGAAGCATGACTAAGGATCATATTGTTGACAACCTCTCAAAGTTAGATAGTGATGAAGGTGGACGGTACACAAAGTTAATAGAAAATATAAAACATATAAAGATAAAAAATAAGTATCATAAAAACTTACTAGAATCTAAAGAATCAGCAGACATAAAAGAGTTGCAAGCTTCTGTAAAAGTTAATGTAAAGGGATTAGAAGGTTGGAGCTATCGGTATGAGACAGGTGATTGGAAAGAAGTAGAGAGACTCAAGGAGGTACTTCTGAAGACATGGAGAAGTGCTCGCGGCAACAACGAAAAATGCGCTAACCTTCTAAAATTTATGAATGACTTGGGACACTATCTGACACTTATTGAAGAAGTAAATGAAGAAGCACTTGAAGTATTTAAAGATGTTATAAATTTCATGAAAGTTGATGAGAGTAAGTACAAAAATGAGTTGATACGATCTTATACTTGGGCTTTATGGGCAAGCGATAAAGTAAATACCGAATACTTAAAAAATGTTCAAAAGCTGGTTGAAACTGAATCTGAAGAGCATCTGCAAATCATTAGCAATGTTATACCAAAGCTCAAAACTGAGCAATTTAAGAAATACATAGGAATGACATTACATGAGTTGATGCAAAAAATGGATAATCATGAATTTAAATGCAGGGATCTTATCTATGCCAGGTTATCTAACAACATAGCTTGCAACACAAATATCACCAAGTATTATGAAGACGCAGTTAAGCATGCAGAAAAATCGTTTGCTCCCGGTCATAAAGAGATGAATACTATTATATCCAATTATCCAATATATTCAAATTCAAATAGTTTATATAAAAGAATCACTAGTCTTACTGTTCGCATGCGAAACTTTCTGGACTACAGTATCATGAGCACCGCACCAAGAAATAGCCAGTGGGAGATGAAAGATTCGCAACAAGACGATTGGACACATATAATTAATACTTCGAATTGCAGAAAAGCTAGGGTAAAGAATTCTCAAAAAGGGCTTGTGGACTCTAATAAGTACAGAGAGAGCATCGTACCAGGAAATAGCCAGAAGGCGAAAGACTCTCAAAAGGAACTTTGGAAGGTAGAAGATTTGCAACAAGCTGACTACTACAAATCAATCGCTGATCAAAATAA
>JBCCIA010000467.1:0-4837 GCA_039028475.1 Spirochaetota bacterium
ACCCATTTTAGTTTGACCTGTTATAATAACTTGGGAGTCAAATTCTTGGATAGCTCTCTTTTCTCCTTTTTCACCTATCCATAGCTGTAAATGCTCATTGGCTAGATCAAAAATACTAACAGCTCCACATAGTATACCATATAAGAAGAGAATATCAGTAAATAGGAGAGGAGAGTCTAAAGAAGAAAAAAAAGTGTACTGGATCGAAGTTGTAGAGAGTATCTCAGGCTTTAGAAAAATAGTACGGTCGTAAAGACTAAATATAATGGGTATTTTGAGTAAGGATTCTAGACAGGAGACTTGGCTCCCATCATCCGGGAGTAGTTCAAACATCTTGGTATGAAATATTTCATCACCAGCTTTTTCAAAGAGAGCCTTGAGATTTGTAACTTCTTGCAAATTAGTTAAAATCTGTGTTTCTACTTTCTTGGAGACCCATAGATTGCTATCTTTACGAATCCTTTCCAATAAAGCCTGAGGGATCTGATTTTGCAAAAAGTCTTCTACACTGGTATGGTTACTCTCTGAATATAACTGTAGCAAGCGTAGTACACGTTTGACTGATACTTCAGGAAATTCAAAGTAAGATACGAGTTCTGTTTTTATTCTACCTGCTCCTTTTCGTTCATTTAAGAATTTAAGTGTAAATTAAACAATTTATTTCTACAGTATCAATAAAAAAAGTAGAATAAAACGTATCTTCTCAAAAAATAAGGGGAGATTTCTTTCCCTTTTCTGCAAAGGGGTGTTTACACTACCCTTATGGAAAAAATTAGTCCAGAATTTTCTTCGTTTTCAAGATTAAAATTGACATAATATTTCTCCATAGATTCTTAATGGCTATACCATACTACCACAAGGATTTTTCAATGTCCAAACATTTTCAAGACAAAGTTGCTATTGTTACAGGTACAGCTTCTGCCAAAGGTTTAGGTAGAGCTATTTGCAACCGCATCGCCGAAGAGGGGTCAAACCTCGTACTAGTTGACCTAGATCAAGAGGCTTGTGATAAAGCTGCAGAGGAAGTTTCTACTACTTATGGAGTGAAAGCAATTGGAGTAGCAGCCAATGTAACAGTTTTAGCAGATTGTGAAGCAGTGATACAAAAAACAAAGGAAACTTTTGCCAAATTAGACTTTCTCATCAACAACGCTGGTGTTGTACGCGACACTTTAATGATGCGTATGGGAGAAAAAGATTGGGATTTAGTGTTAGACGTAAACCTAAAAGGTCCATTTCTGATGACCAAAGCTGCAACAAAACTGATTCTCAAGGCTCCTTCTGGTAGAATTGTCAATATCTCTTCGATTGCTGGACTCATCGGCCCGGCCGGGCAAGCCAACTATGCCTCTTCCAAAGGCGGACTCATCGCTTTTACCAAAGTTTCAGCGCGAGAATTTGCCGGTAGAAATGTGCTAGTCAACGCGGTTTGTCCTGGATATGTAAAGACAGAATTGACAGGTGCGCTTCCCGAGGATGTACAAAAAAAATTAGCAGAGATCAATGCAATCAAGCAGGAAGTAGAACCCAAAGATGTAGCAGCTGCTGTACGTTTCTTTCTAAGTGACGATGCACGTTGTATTACCGGTACACACCTACGAGTAGATAGTGGAGCTGCAATCGGAATGTAACCATGCTAATTTCTTTTCTGTCATTATTTCTTTTACCAGCTTGCCTGTTCGCCCAACAGGCAAATACCGATGTTTTAAAGCGTTTCGACGATCTCTTTACCTTTCCTAGCGGTTTCTATCGTTTGCAAATCCGTAATAAGTTGCCAGCCAAGGCTCCCAACAATAATGACCCCTATTACTCTCCCTGGCAGCGTGATGTTTTTTTGCTAAGAGATGCAAAGTCACCAGAAAACTTTCTCTACCTCTTCCGCAATTCTTATAGAAACATCCATTATAAAGTCTTGGTAGAAAAGAAAAACAAAATTTACCTAGCCAATATCCTCAGCAACCGCCTATACTATATCCAGGAAAAGGAGAGGATGCAAACATTTTTCCCTTATACTTTTTCTTATCTAGATTTTAGTTTTTTTTCTTTAGCAAAGCACTACCGCATACCTGAGAAAAAAGAAGCAAAACAGTTCCCTAAAGATACCCGCTTCCCTAGTATTGCTGTAACACCAGAATCAGAATTGGACTCCTATCTGCTACTTTCCAAATATCCAGAAATGCAAGTCCCCAAGAAGAAAGAGAAAGGTAAGATCACTTACAAATTCTTTTACCGCAAGCTGGTACTTCTGATTCGTAAAAAGACAAAATTACCCTTTCGCCTAGATTACTACCGCGACGGCGAGTTATTCAAATCAGCTTACTTCAGCTTTGCAACCCTGCCAAACAAGTCAAAACAAAGGGATGCAGCAAATGAGCGCCTTTTTCCAAGCAAAATTCGTATGGTGGATCTGCTACACAATAAAGAAACTGTATTAGAGTTCTACGAAAGGGATAGTAGCAAAGTTCCTTCGCCCTTTTTGTTTCGACCTAAAAATTTACTTACAGAATAAATTGCCTAAGCCAGTTTGTAGAGGCGAACTGGTTTCTCTTTGCCTTTCACATACGTTTCCGCGATTTCTTCCGCTGGTATGTTCTTATACGATGTTGTCTGCAGAGAAAGGTAAACTTCTTCGGAAACCAGCAGGGAAGACTGGTACTGCTTATTCAACTGTTCAATGCGCGCTGCCAAATTGACTACATCTCCTATGATCGTGTATTCTTTTCTTTTTTGTGACCCTATCGTTCCTGTTACTGCGTCTCCACTATGAATGCCAATGCCAACAGAAATATTCTCCAATTCTCCAGAGGCAATTCTGGATTGCAATTCTTGTAGAAGCTCCAAGGAAGCTATAACAGCTTCTTTTTCAGGGTTTTCAGTTGCGATAGGAGCTCCAAAGATAGCCATAAAGCCATCACCTAAAAACTTGTTAATGATACCTTGGTGTTTTTGGATAATCGGAACCATAAAGGAGAAGGTTTGGTTGAGCAAATCTACGACCTTTACAGGTGACTCTTTCTCAGAATAGGCAGTAAAATTGCGTATATCGAGAAATAGGATACAGACATGCTGCAATTCTGATGAACTCTTGCCCGGTTCTAACAAAGTCTCCACTACCTGAGGAGAAACATGTTCACCGAATACACTTTCAATTTGGTCTTTCTTGCGTAAATTCTGAATGGATTCAATAAAGGACAAACGAATCTGCTGTGAGATATAACCAGCAACTAGACCAGCAGTAAAGTACAATCCTCCTTTCATGAGTAAAATGGTTGGCTCATAAATACTCTCCCCAGAAAAATTACGCAACTGCTCTTCGTGTAGAAAATAAATGAAAAAGTACTGTATACTTGCAACAGTACCCGTAAAAAGGCATAGAGGAAAACTCAATCGCAATACAGCGAGAAAGATGAATAAAAAATAGATATAGGTGGGAGGCGAATACAAAGCATTCATGGGGGATGCATACTTAGCAAATACAAAAATAACCGCAGAAGGTAGGGATACTTCTAAAAAAGCATTTCCGTAACGCAAAATTTCTGGTGGTTGCTTCTTACTCAAACTAAAGCGATAGAGTATATAAATGAGTACAGACTCATAAGTCATCATAAATAAAAAGAAAAGCATCACACTCGGATAAATTTCCTTTAAAACTCGAAAATTTGGATTTTGAGTATTCAGTAAAAAAAAGCGATTTAAAGAAAAGAATGCAGAAATAGAAACAATTATCAATAGAACAATCTTCATCCTATTTCTTTCATTGTGTACGACTATCTCTGAAAACTTCTCTTGAAACTCTTTGGGAAACTCTTTCATGATATTGCTACCTATTAAGGGAAATTGTAACCTAACAAATTCCAATGATTCAACCATATGTTGAGACATACACTTACAAGAATAAAAATGGAGTATTTAACTTTACGATAGGTAGTCACTTCTCCCTCTGCCCAGGCTCGGAGAAAGATATAAATCAGCAAAGTTAAGAGCAATGCACTCAAAACAGGTAATGAAAAAAGGACATAGAATAAAGACGAAGGAGAAAACATATAAGCGGGCACTCCTACCTCTGTCTTTCCACCAAGGAGAAATACTACAGGATAAAAAGCGACGAAGAATACCATAATAAAAAGACTATTCCCATAGATCATCATTTGCACCTGCCGGAGTCTGCCAAGCATCTCACTGATCTCATATTGTAGCCAATAGCGATAGATAAAACCACTAGACAACAGTACAAACACTCCAATATAGTACGCAGCAAAAGCAAATATGAGATAGATTTGGTTTTCATAATTTTGGTATGATGCTAGCTTTTTATAAACAGAGTGGTCTCCTGCAGCCCTAAACATATGGGTAATTTCCCCTTCATTGTCCATACGAAATGCAAGATAAGATTGGTGGTCTGCGTTGTACAAAATAGGAGGCTCCAGCTCAAAATACTCTCGTTGTAAAAACCTTTCCTCATAAAGTTGCGGAAAGGCAGGTTGCAGTTGGAACTTTCCTGCTCCCAGGTAATGCAATTGCAAACTATGAAATAAAGACAAAAACTTACTGATACTCTTATCATAGTATTTGAGTGACAAATAACTGCCTACATAGCTTTGCAGCCTTTTATCATCTTCATCCTTTTGTTGGTACGTCTGTTTCTTTACAGGAAAGTATGTATCTAGCAACTTTTTTAAGTAATTCTCTACTAAAATTGTATTATTAGAATTCGCGTAAATAAAACCTGCAATTTTTTTTTCAGGAATTACAAAAACTAAACCACTACTTCCAGTAGCATAGATATTCCTATAAAGTACGTTTATAGCATTGCGAAACGACTCATTGTAACCAAAAG
>JBCCIA010000468.1:0-4818 GCA_039028475.1 Spirochaetota bacterium
CAGCAGTACTTTTTACAAAATTTGGGTAGAACCGATTTAGATTCTCCTTTTTCCTTTATCAAAACAGATGATTTTATTGCTTTGGAGTTCTTTTGTGGTAAGGGGAATGCAACCTATATTTTGCCGCCAATGAGTATGCAGAATAAACAGGAAGGTTTTTGTGGACAAGGAATTATAGGTGACTTGCAAGCTGAGGCTTGGTTCCAAATCATTCCTACACCTTTATGGATTTCACATTATGCCAGATTTCTCCTGCGCGAATTTGATATTACTCCTGAAGACCCTGATACGTTTTATCTGCCAGAGTTGTTGGATAGCAACTTTCATTTTGCGAGTTATTATACACGTAAGTTTGTCGACGTTCTCAATCAGGAAGAATACATACCAGCCAGTTCGTACCGAGAAACTATTTTTCCGATTGTTCGTAGGTAAAAAAAGAGAATTTATATGAAACGTTTGGTTTTGTTATCTATACCATTTGCCTTTTTGCTTGTGAGCTGTTCTTTATGGCAGCTTAGCTCTCCATCTAGTAGTTATAAAAGTTTACTTTTTTTAGATCCTAAGTTACAAAAATTATTTTCTGTAACAGATACAGGGATAGAAAGCTATGCAAAACCTTTTTCGCAAAATACCTCGTTACAAGCTGAATTCTCTTTGCAGAAAGATGAATTTCCTCTCTTTCGTAATATGTTTTCTTATCTCAGTGAAGAGCAAGTTTTGCAAGTATACACCTTTAAAGGAAAAAAATCATTACGAGAAGTCTTACCTAAAGGTTACACCTATGACAAACAAGTGAAACTTCCGTCTTTGTATAAAAAACCCTTACAAGGTGTGCGCATTGCTATTGATCCGGGTCATACAGCTGGTACTTTGCAACATGCCCAGTTGGAACAAAAAATAGTGAATATTGAAGTTAAGCTTGGGAAAAAGAAAAAATTGGTAAGTTTTTATGAGTCGGAACTTGCTTTTGATACGGCGACAATCTTGGCAGATTGGTTGCGAAAGGATGGGGCAGAAGTTTTTGTTACTAAAAGGGCTAAAGGCATCACCGCATTTTCTATGTCTTTCCAAGATTGGAAAAAGAAAGCTATGCCAGCTACTGTTACACGTGCTTGGAAAGATGGCGAAATCAGTAAAAAATTTAGAGATCATTTGTTAAAAAAAGCAGATGATATAGAGATTTTTCATAAATTCTTTAAGAATCGTGAATTGAATGAGCGCGCTCGTTTGATCAATAATTTCCACCCACATATTACTGTTATCATCCACTACAATATATTGCCAGATAAGACCTTTTGGAAGAGCAAAGGCACTCGTTTGCAGACCACTCCGATAAATTATAGCCTGTCCTTTGTCCCCGGTGCTTTCGAAAAAGGTTCTATGGATTCTGTTGAAAATAGGTTGCAGTTATTGCGTTTGTTGGTAACAGATGACTTAGAGAATTCTTTGGAATTTTGTTCTTATATTCAAAAAAGTTTTGTGAAAGTTCTTAAAGTTCCAGAATTTACCGGCTATCGAAAATACTGGTTAAAGACAGAGGTTCCAGGTATCTACACACGCAATTTGCGCATGACGCGTAGAGTTTATGGAACCTTATGTTTTGGTGAAAGCTTGTTGCAAAACAATGAAAAAGAATACAAGGCTTTGTCGAAAAAAGACTATGTGTATCGTGGGAAGAAAATTCCTAGGCGTTTGTTAGAGAACGCTCAGGCTTATTACCAAGGGATTCGCAAATACTTGAAAAGTAAGCGTCACTAAAACTCCAATTTTTTCTTCTGCTTCTTTGAAAAAAACTTGCAAATTTTTTTTTGTAACGAATGTTCAATATAAGAGCCTGTATAAAAACACTACTATAAGCTCTTGCAGCCAACCTTTTCTGTAGGAATAGACAGGCTATTGGATACGCTGTAAATGTGTTGAGTCATTCTGGATACTAGAGAAATCTGTCCCAAAGCTCAGCTTTTTGAACCAAAAAATAGACTAGAGGGCATGGGAATGGCTTATACTTCAGATCCAAAAAAAACTACCATCAATCCATCTGACTACTACAGTCGAGACGAGATAGAAGCCTTTGGCAAAGAAATCGATGCACTTTATAAAAAAACCAAAGCTAAGGTTTCGCAATACGACCTTGAGGAGATGGTGAAGTTAGATACAATTTCGACTTGGTTTGAATTTGCAGGGCGTGGCCTTATCCACTTCTCTCCAGGCCCTTTGACATGGCTTACCGGTTCGATTTTATTGGCAGCTCATTATATAATGGAGTTTAGCAATGGTCACAACATTTTGCATGGCCATTACGATGAATTCAAACACCCCTATCTAAATTCTGAAAATTTTAAATGGGATTTAACTACCGATGAGGTAGATTGGAAATTTGAACACCATACTTCACACCACCCTTTTACCAATGTATCGGGGAAGGACTCTGATTATGGTTATCTCTTGTTTCGTGCCAATGATGATCAACCCTGGCATCCAAGGTATCTCGGGCAAATGGGAATTTTTGCTAGTGTTCCGATTGCCTTAGATAAAGCATTGTTTCCTTGGTATATCGCCACTGCTAGAGCGATTGTGGAAAAACGTAAGGTTCTATCGACGCAAACCTATGGACCCTCTCTTCAGCGAATTATCGGTAAACTCGCAAAGAATTATCTTTTTTATCCGACTTTAGCTGGTGCTTTTTTTCCCAAGGTAGCTTTAGGGAATTTATTGGCTGATATGATGAGTAACGTTCATACAATACTCATGTTGGCAGTTGAACACCATAATGAAAACATTCCATTGATTGAACTTTCTCCCAATGAAACACAGGCTGACTTTTATCTACGGCAAACAATTGCTACGCAAAATTATAAATTACCAGGCTGGTATGAAGACCTCTTTACAGGAAGCGTAAATATTCACCTTGAACATCATTTGTTTCCTGACTTACCTTTCAACAGGCTAAAAGAAGTAGCTCCTGAAGTGGAACGTATATGTAAAAAACATAATGTACCTTATCGGAATATAGATGCCTTGTCAGCACTAACAGGAACCCTATCTCGTTTATGGGAAAAGTCACTACCTACTCGTAATTCTGATACTAGCCTAATGGATCTCCTTTTAAACCCTATCGAATTATTCAATAGGGTGATAGAAGGTTTTCAAGAAAAATTTATCCACTTGGATGCTTTGGAAAACCTGACTTTTGCTCCTACAAAAGTTAAATCTGTCAAAAAGGAAACGGCAGATTCTACACGCGTTCAGTTGGAGATTCCGAAAGCATTGCAGAAAACAAGTATTCGTGGCGGCCAATATATCTCCATCAAACTCAAAATTGATGGCAAGGAGCATGTCCGCCAGTACAGCTTGATTGAACCGAAACGTCCTAGACAGTTAGAAATTATTGTCAAGCATGTTGCAGGTGGTTTGGTTTCTGGCTATATCAACGAAAAACTCAAAGTAGGTGATACTATCAGTATTGTGGGAGGTATCAACGGAGATTTCTCTTACCGTCCAGGTAGCAACCAACAAGTGTTTGTTGCTGGAGGAGTTGGGATCACTCCTGTCTATTCGATTCTCAGAGGTATTGCAAAGACTGGTAGGAGTTTGGAAAATTGTATTTTGTACTACTTTAACCGTGATGAGAAATCGGTTATCTTGCAAGCTGAGCTGGAAAAACTTATAGAGAAAAAACTACGCATTGAATATATATATAGCAATCAAACCGGTGAGTTTTTTAGCAATTGGTTTCATCGCGAGTACAACAAACAGGAAACAATTTGGGGAGATGTCTATGCCTGTGCTCCCAAGGGTATGTTGACTCACTTGAAATCTCTATTGGATGAAGTAGGTTTTAGAAATGATAGGTACCATGTTGAGAATTTTGCTGTGGATTCCCATACCTTCGATCAAACAGGAAAAAAGCATGACTTGCAACTTTTGAGCTCGGGGAAGACTGTTCAGTGGGATGAGGGCGAACCACTACTGCAAGCCTTAGAACGCGAAGGAGTCCAGGTAGCCAGTGGTTGCCGCAAGGGTATGTGCAAAGCTTGTCTAGTAAAGTTAGAGAAGGGCATGGTACAACGAAATGGTCATCCAGAAGAGTTGCATTCTGTATATATTACCTCTTGCGATACATATCCTCGGGGGAAGTCCAGTGTATGGTTGTAGCTTAAAGTTTCAGAAAATAGCTAGAATGAAAGCATTCGCTTCCTAGCATAAGAACCTTAAGCTGTGTTTTTCTACAGGTTCTTAGACTACGAAGAGGATGCTGTCACAAGGAATTTTTTAGACCATTGCTTCCATACCAAAACCAGTAAGTATCTGTTTTTGGGTTTCTGCCAATTGTTGGTTGAGAGCTTTCGGAGCCTCTCCTCCACCTGCTGCTTTCAGTTCATATTTGTAAGTTTCTGTCATTCCTTCGAATGCCCATTTGCTCGCAGTATAGGAGGCGGCAAAGGGAAGTACTATTCTACCCATTACACTCGCAATATTGATGATAAGACCAGATTTTTTTTCTCTCATCTTGGGTAGAACTGCTTTCAGAACTCGTTGTACCCCGAATACATTGATATCAAATATTTTTTCCCATTGTGATACAGAGAATACTTCTGAAAACCCACCACCACCGATTCCGGCATTATTGATAACTACGTCCAAGGAACCTTCCAACTCGATGGCTTTGGCAATAGCATTTTTCACCGTCCCAGTTGATAAGGGTCAACTAAAGAATAACTTACCAATATTTCCTTAAAGAATTTAGCTAAATGTACGTTAATAAATATATGGAAAAGTATAATAAAAAAATGGAAGAAGAAATGTATTATTTTTCTC
>JBCCIA010000469.1:0-4805 GCA_039028475.1 Spirochaetota bacterium
CTCCAGTGTATGCAGTAAATGATGGTATTGTTTCAGGGGTCATAGCTGGCTATTTTGACAATCCACCTGGTGGCTTTTCTGCGAGTGGCAATACAATTACTATAAACCACGGTTCTTACTCATCCTTTTATGCTCACTTAAAATACGAAGGTATTGTAGTAAAAGAAAAACAGAAAGTGAAGCGAGGACAATTAATTGGTTACAATGGCAATACAGGCATGTCTAGCGAGTCTCACTTACATTTCTGTGTTTACAGCAACAGGTTGCCAGAATACATCACAATTCCCTTTCGTTTCCAAAAAGGCAAACTTATTACCAAGTCCGGAAAGATGATCCGTTCGAGTCGTCCTTATAGGGAAGGTGAAATAGCGCTGTTTCCAAATCGCTGATATTGTATCATTCTTATTCTTGGTGCTTTTTCAAAGCTCTAAACGAATCGATAATAGCCTGTTGGAAGTCTTTGCGGTGAAACAAAAAAGAACCGACATGTCCTGTGTTGATCCATCGTAGGGTAGAACCTGACCAATATTTATGGATAATATGTGTAGAAAAATTAGGAATGTAACCATCTTTTTTTGCACCTACAATAACAGCTGCCTGGGGGCAAAGCGGCAAGGGAAAGTTGCGAATGTCTGACATTTCCAGAATCTGTCGCATGTACTTGCGTGCATCTTTTTCAGGTGGCAGCTCCTCTTGCAAATCTTGCCAAGCACAGGCTCTGCTCAATAAACCATCCACATATACCGGAGAAGCTGAGTGACACGGTATACAAGCCGCCGTAGCAAGCTCGGTATTGCAGCGAGCTGCGACTGTAAGAGCGATGTAGCCTCCCATACTCACTCCCGTAACACCCAATGTTGTAAAACCAATTGTCTGTCTTAAATAATGAATTAGAGCAATTCCTTCATCGGTAGCAGCGCGTGACATACGCAAAAAAGAAGTGAAATCTTCTAACGAATCGCCTTTTTGCCCCTGTGGCCTCCGAATACCATAAAATGGATTCTCCAAAATGATGGAGCCTATTCCTTGCCTCGCGAGTGGGATTGCCAAGGAGTGTTTGCGTCTTGTAAACCCCTGGTCGCCTGTTGCTGCAAAGTGGATTGCAATAGGAGTTTCTAAAGTGTATTCCTTGGGTAAAACTTTCAGTACAGAAGCCTTTTGTGATTCTTGCGGTAGAGTAATGATGGTTCTTTCTTTACCAATCTCATACGTGAATTCGAAGGGGCTAGTAAAATTGCCTGAGCGAACAAGCAAACCTTTCTCTTGCTTTTCTCTCTGCCAATTTACAGAAATCTCTTTTACGGGACGTAGGTGAATATCGCTAGGTTCCGTTGCCAGAAGATACCCCAAACTACTATGATCTCCCCAACCTTTTTGGAAAAAAGCATTTCTGCTAGAAAAACGAGAGTAAATAGAATCAAGTAAACTTGTCATATAACGAACTAAATAAAAGCTAATTTTGACGTAAATAAATTTTTCTGGACTATCTCGGTAGGAAATACTACTTATTCATTAAAAGAAAGGTTAGTATGAAGGAATACCCGAACTATACCAAGCGTGAATACCAAAACCGCATCAATAGAGTCATTGACTTTATTGAGAAAAACTTAGAAGAAGAGTTATCTCTTGGGAAATTGTCCGGGGTTGCGAACTTTTCTCCGCACCACTTCCACCGTATCTTTAGTGCCAATATCGGGGAACCGTTGAACCAGTTCATCCAGCGGCTGAGACTCGAAAAAGCTGCCGGAAAACTATTAGCAGATTCAGGAACTTCCATCACACAAATTGCTTTAGATTGTGGCTTTTCCAGCTCGTCTGCCTTTGCCAGAACTTTTAAAGATTTCTATGGTACCAGTGCCAGCAAGTGGCGAGAAGAAAAATTTGCAAAAAATAGCAAGATCCGTAAAGTTAAAAGCAAGGATTGTGAAGACTCGTTGCATAATTCTGTTACAATTACAGATAACAACACACAAACAAGGAACCATACTATGCCTAAGCAATCCGAATTCAAACAACCAATCAGTGTAGAAGTAAGAGAACTCCCCTCAACAAGCGTGGTTTATCTACGCCACATAGGAAATTTTAAGGAAGCTCCACAACTGTTTCAAGAAATGTTTAGCAAACTTATCAATTGGACTGGTGCCCGCAATTTACTCAACTTTCCAGAAACAAAAGTAATGACAGTCTACCATGACAACCCTGAAATTACCGAAGAAGATAAAATGCGTACCAGTCTTTGTATAACAGTACCGCAAGAGACACAAGTAGAAGGAGAAATTGGTAAAATGACTTTGCAGGGTGGCAAATATGCTATCGCTCACTTTGAACTGCAAGACCCTCAGGAATTTGCGGCAGCATGGAATGGTCTCTATGGCAGGTGGCTACCTGAGAGCGGATTCCAACCCAATGATGGACCTCCTTTTGAAGTTTACCTCAATAATCCAGCAGAGCACCCAGAAAAATTAAGTATCGTTGATATTTATTTGCCGGTAAAGGTTTTGTAAATTTTGAGGAAACGCGGCTACATGATGTGATGTGGCCGTATATTGAATCTTTATATATCTCGTAATGAACAATACGCAGCATAATTTTGAATTCAAAGTTTACAAAGATGTTGGATAGGCTCAGGACAATTCTTAGCTCCTTTAAAATTTGTGTTTTTTAAGATCGCTCCTTGAAAATGAGCTTGTTTTAGATCCGTGTATGATAAATCTGCATTTTCAAGGTTTGCTCCCGTAAAATAAGCTCTTTTTAAATTTGAATATGATAGATTTGCTCCTCGAAGATTGCTATAATCAAATTCCACTCTTTCTAAATTTGCCCTCTTTAAATTGGCTTTTTGTAAATTAGCTTTTAATAACTTGACCCAAAGTGCTCTTGCTCGTTCAAGATTAGCCCTCTCTAGATTTGCTCCTGTAAAATCAACATAGGACATGTTTATACCTCGAAGGTTCGCTTGCTTTAAATTTGCATCAATGAAACTTGTCCAAGATAGAAATTCGTCTTCAAATATAGCCCTTTCCAAGTTCGCCCTGATGAAGTTTGTAGAAATAAGTGTTGCACCTTGGAAATTGACTTCTTGTACATTTGCCTCGAGAAAACTTGCTAGTTGTAAATTCGCTCCACGTAAATTTGCCTTTCTAAGATCAGATCTTTTAAAGTCTGCATATTCTAAATTTGCTTTCTTAAAATCCGTACCATCAAGATTTCTCTTTCTAAAGTTTACTCGCCTTAGATCTGCACCTTTAAAAATTGTATTCTTCAGATTGGCTCTTGAAAAATTAGCTCCTCGTAGATCAGAGTCGGTGAAATCTGCTTCAGATAGATTGGTGTCAGTAAAACTTTTTCCCCTTAGGTCAGCAGCACAAAAATGTTTTCCTTTTGCTTTTTTTCCAATACCCTCCTCCCTGCTAGAAAAATTCAAATTAATGAGGGGAAAAAAAGGAATCATATTTTCAGAGGCATAATTGAATAAACCGATTTGCAAAGAGGATTTGGTTTCTGAATAATTAAAAAGTCCTAATTGTATCCCTTTCGCTTTACAGGCATAATTGTACATTCCTATGGCAACGCCTTTTATCTCTCTAGTGCGATTCCATACCCCTCCTAAAATCATTCCTGTTGCCTTCTGTGTTTGGTTGCCTACTAAACCAATGGAAACTCCATTAGCTGTATGCTTCTTCGAATACGCAGTCAATGAAACACCACTTACTCTAGCAATTCTCGTACTAGAATCCTCATATTTAGTAGTTTGAAATTTTGTAAAAACTCCTAGATTCAAACCGGAAACATCTTTAGACTTTTTTTGTATAAAATGCATCTGTAAAATCTTAGGATTTACTTTTTCGTTCGAAAATGAAGCAAAACTAATTTTATTCCAAAAACCATCGGTATATTCAAAAGTAGTTGTGTAATCTTCCCATTTAATTTTATTCAAAGATCTAAGAAGTTCTAACTCTTCCCTATGCACCATAATATCTTTGAAACAACGATGCGAACTCCAAACTCCTTCACAGTCTGATCGTAAATTGATGCACTTTTGATCTTGCCAAGAATATTGTAAACCTTTACTATGGCAAGACCCTTGCTCTTTGCTAAATCTCTCCTTAGATAAAATTTGTCTCTCAATATCCCATGCAAGTTCTTCACCCAACCGATTCACTCTACTAGAAACCCTTTGCCTGCTTGTACCACTTATAGCATCTAGTATATCACCTGATAGTTCATATCCTTCCTCGTACCGTTGTAATGTTGCCAATAAAACGAAATCTGCACCTAACTTTCTAGTTACGTATAAAATACAGTCCTTATTGTGGCAATTAGGTGGCTCTTCAAAAACTTCACTAGAATAATATTCAGGGAGAGTTAAACGATAAAGATCCTGATGGTAGATACGGTTTTGCATTATATCTTTTATTTCTTTCGCTTCGTTTTCGGTAACTCCTTGTCCTGCAATCAGATCCCATACCAGCAAATCTTTGGCTTGCAAAGATAAGATCGGAAATACTAAAGAAGAGAATATAGCTATTGATATCCAAATTCGAAAAATAATTTTTACTTTACCCCTATTAAAGAATATATCCATCATGACTTTCCCTACCAAAATTCTGCTTATTTTTTCTCTTCCTTATGTTTAATAGACTCCAACATCGTTTTGATAGAACGAAATAGATCTTCCCTATCGATTTGCACCTTGCTGGTTCGTTAATATTCAGGGGTAATGTGTTTTTGTGCGTAAAGCAATAACGGTTTGGCCTCTTTGTATTTCTTATGAATATAGTAGTACTGTCCTAGAGTATAATAAG
>JBCCIA010000470.1:0-4794 GCA_039028475.1 Spirochaetota bacterium
AAACCTTGCGTTTAGAAATATAAGCACGCATTTGTAATAAACGCATCTGGGTATATTCTGGATTTATTTCATCAGGGAATTTTTCGTCTATATACCTAATCTTGGATGTATGAGTCAGTAGGTATTTTTCCTTTTCGGCATTGATGTTAGTTTTTATCCATTCATCTACCAAAGATAGAACTATTTTTTCTTCTGGTGAGTTTTTATAGATAGGTTCTCTGTTTTTGATATCTTGATAACTGCAATCATAAAGACATTTATGGCGAAAATCATTAAATGCATTAGGGTTGGGATATTCTTCATCCTCATCGAGAAAATCATTGTCTGCTTGTAAATAAAGGGTATAATGTATATCCTTGTCGGTTAACCATTCTGCTTGGTAGGAGCCACCATCACGAAAAAAGTCTGCTTCAATAAGCTTTAGAAGTTTCATTGTTTTTGTAATTACATTATTTATGAGAAAAAATTATCTTCTTCCTAAACAATATTATTTTAAAGTACCCAATCAGCTCGTACGAAATGGCAGGTATAACCGTTGGGGTAGCGTTGTAGGTAATCCTGGTGTTCGGGTTCGGCTTCCCAGAAGTCACCGACAGGTTCTAATTCGGTAACTACTTGTCCTGGCCATTTCTCTGAGGCGTTAACGTCAGCAATGGTACGTTCTGCTTCTGCTTTTTGTTCTTCGGATTCGTAATAAATAGCCGAGCGGTACGACATCCCCATATCGTTGCCCTGTCGGTTTTTCGTTGTAGGGTCATGGATTTGGAAAAAGAATTCCAAGATTTTGCGATAGGAAAGCACACCAGGATCGAATAGAATTTCAATCGCCTCTGCATGGGTGCCGTGGTTGCGGTAGGTCGCATTTTTCACATCACCACCGGAGTAACCCACGCGAGTTGCATTTACTCCGGGCATGTTACGGATAAGCTCCTGCATTCCCCAAAAACAACCACCTGCTAATACTGCTCGTTCTTCTGCCATCTCTTTCTCCTTTTGTAAGTACTTTTCCAATCCTCAAAAAAGTAGTGGACGTATTTCCACAACTTATCACACTAACTAAGTACATTTTTACATTATATGTACATATGTGAAAAAAGCTCTCAGCTCGGTCCGAGCGACCAAACTAGTTCCGAACTGAGAAACCACACACGAGGTGCACCCTCAGACTTATGTGCTAGTACATCTAGTCAAGTCTTTTGTGTACCTTGTGTGTTCCCTAAATTTTGCACAAACAAGGAGTTTCCCTATGGGACACAAAAAAGATTTCGATCTCAAAGCTCTTCTCGACAGACTCACCGTCTGCATAGACAGAGCAAGCCAACCAGGCAAGTATTCTCGCAAACGCCGCATCCGTTACCGCAAGCTCGCACATGCGATCATCAAGCATATTCGTAGGGAGTTGGAGGAGTAGAACCTATTTTCGGGCAGAATCCAATTCTGCCCGAAAATTTCCCTCTTGACAGGGCTTTGTTTTTCACCCAAGCTAGCCATTGCGATGAAACGATTACCACTCGGTATACAAACCTTTTCCAAACTGATTCTAGACAATCATTACTATATAGATAAGACTCCGTTTGTAAAGCAACTAGCGGATATAGGCACATACTTCTTTCTCTCCCGTCCACGCAGGTTTGGCAAAAGTTCCTTTTTAGACACATTGAAAGAGGCTTATGAGGGCAATGAAGCTCTATTCCAAGGGCTTTTTCTCGAAAAGAATTGGGATTGGTCGAAAAAGCATCCCGTGGTGAAAATCAGCTTTGGTGGTGGGCAGACTACTGAGCTGGAGGGTTTGCGGATCGTTATTGAGGATATGTTTTTGGCATTTGAAGATCATTTCTCAATTCGTTTTAGAAGCCACTCTATCCCGGGTAAACTGAAAGAGCTTATCCTTGCATTGTATAAAAAAACTAACCAGAAAGTTGTAATTCTCATTGATGAATACGATAAACCAATCCTAGATGTTATCGAAAAAGACGAGGTTGCAGTTTTAGTAAGAGAGGAGCTAAAAAACCTGTATGCTGTGATCAAAGATATGGATAGTTATATTCAGTTTGTCTTTATTACGGGAGTTAGTAAATTTTCCAGAGTAAGTCTATTTAGTGGTTTGAATAATCTAACCGATATTACCCTCGATCCCGAATTTGCTACTATTTGTGGATATACCCAGAAAGAATTAGAGAGCACTTTTGCTGAACTACTTAGCGATGTCCCTTTGAACAAGTTACGAGAATGGTACAATGGTTATAATTTCAGAGGAGAAAAAGTTTATAACCCATTTGATGTTTTACATTACCTTAAAAATAAAGAATTCCAGAACTATTGGTTTGAAACGGGAACCCCATCGTTTTTGATCAAATTGATTGAAAAGAGAAAGTTTTCCATACCGGAAATCGAGCATGTGGAAATTTCTCGGGAAATTATGAATAGTTTCGATATAGGCTCGATACCGCTAGAAGCCCTTTTGTTCCAAACCGGTTATTTGACGATCAAAGAAGTGGAAAATCTGGGGGATATGACTTTCTACCACTTAACGTACCCTAATAAAGAAGTCAAGATGAGTTTGACAGATACTATTCTTAGGTTTCTCTCTGATTCGAGTACAGACAAAGAAAGAAATAAATCTGGCTTGTATAGGATTTTGTTCAGTGGTCAGGTGGAAAAATTAAAAGATCTATTCCATGCCTTTTTTGCATCGATTCCTTACCAGTGGTACACTGGGAATACCATAGCAAATTATGAGGGGTATTATTGTTCGGTATTCTATAGCTATTTCACAGCCACGGGTATAGAAATAAAAGTAGAAGATGCAACCAACCAAGGTCGGATAGATATGGTAGCAATTCTCAACGGACGTTGCTATATCCTAGAATTCAAAGTCAACGAAATGAACCTGGAAGGAAGTGCGATGGCACAACTCAAAGAAAAAAACTACCAAGAAAAGTATGTAGGCTATGAAAGCACTTATATAAGCTCGAAAGCGGTGCAAGAAATCTATTTGATTGGTGTGGAGTTTAACAAAACCGATCGAAATATAACACGATTCGATTGGGAAAAGTTGCCGTTGTAATTAGCAACTCAAAAGGTCTTTTTGATAGGCTTTTACTTTTAGTTATAAATCTTCCAAAGCAAGATCATATCTGTGGCAACAGAATAGGTACATTTTGCTCCGCCATAGGATTTACAAAAGTAATTTTCGCCAGCGCATTTGATGTAACACCCTGTTTTATTGCCTAAATTACAATGATAGGAATTGTAAAAGAGATTTTTTAAGCGTGTGACTTTTACTCTAGCATTTCTACGTTCGGGTTTTTTACAAAGGTCATCTAGTCTTCCAATATACCTAGAACACCAATTCTTGTTTCCGACACATCCCATATTGCTCCCGATACCCAGTTTCTCATATCCGGAATCCAATTTAAGATTTCTTGCTGCTGCAAGTGTAGGATAAAAGAAGTTCATGAGCAATATTACAGAAAAACATGCCAATAGTGAGATAAGTAATAATTTGAGTCTATAAAGTGTCATGGACTAAATTTCTAATTTATCTAAGGGTCTATCTGAAAACACTATTAAAGGCTTTTCCAGATAATCTTTTATGTATGGATAAACTCTAACGCCGCAAGAGTTCCCGTACGTGGTTAGGGATGTCGTTGAAGCGGTCGTAGCGTTTCTTTTTGCCCTTAGGAGTGGTGATATAATAGGAGCCGTTGATGATCTCCATGAAGTAGTCATCCTTCTTTTGGGCTTTGTTTTGTTGGGAGCGTTTGTCCAATTCCTTTACCATCAATTGGAATTGTCTCGGTAGGCTTTGCCAGCTTTCATAGGTACTGACGCGACCCTTGTGATTGACGATGTACTTACCCTTATCATGCAAGATCTTTGTACCTTTGTAATCAAAGATCTCCGTAACCATGTAGTCGTTTACCTTTTTATTGCCGTTTCTCTTATCTTCTAGTTGTAAGAGTTTGTCTTTGCCCTGTTTGCCACTGCCGCTTTGTCCACTACGGGTACGGAACAAGTATAAAATGATTATACCAATAAAAACCAATAGGGCAAATAAGCCTTCTAGAGATAAGTTTTGTAAAAAGTTCATCATCTAATCCTATAGGATATATCTTTGCATTGTATCGGTGCAGGATCACTCGCCTGCCAAGCCGTACAATCTTTTACTTTAATAGCCTCAACGCAAGTATCTACTTCGCTGCGCCTTCCTTCACCTGGCAATATATTGGTAATGGTATGAGTCGTCTCACAAAACGCATCTTTTGCAAAAAAAGCCTGCAAAATTAGAGCATTTGTCCGTGTCGTACTATAGTACAAACTGTCTGTATTCTGGCAAAGCAAAACAAAAAAGAATAGAAAAATTACTCCATACCGAAAATATATCAAAAATCACAAACCACCCATCTAGTATAAAACAAGTGTAGGAAATCGTTTTTTCTAAGAAAAGGACTTTTCTCGACTAAAAAGTGATTTTTTTGGATGTAAGCCATGAATATAGGTATTGATACAAGAATGATTGCCCATTCTGGAATCGGTGTACGTTTGCAGCACCTACTGTGCTGTTTTTCGCCAGACACAAATCACAAATTCTATCTCTTTGGTGACCCAGATCAATTAGAAAAATACGATATTTCTTTCCCCTATGAGCTCGTTCCGCCGAGAGCAAATCGCTGAGGTGAAGTGACTTGTGGATCGTCGACGTAGTTGGGGACACGTATCGCTCATTTCCACTGGCTACCTTTTAGGATCGATGGATTCTTAGCAAAATTCTCCATTATGATTCGATCAAAG
>JBCCIA010000471.1:0-4761 GCA_039028475.1 Spirochaetota bacterium
ATATAACACGGCAATCTGGTGGATGTCTGATAAGAAAAAATACGAACCTGGCGAACAGGCCAAGATCTATCTTTCTACGTTTCAAGAAAATACTGTATTGTATGAGGTGGAACAAAGCCAAACGGAATTGCAACGTCAGTGGTTGCAGCTTAACGATACAAAACAGACACTACAATTTCCAATAGTAGAGTCGCACCGAGGAAATGTCTCTATCCACTTCACTTTCTTAAAGAACAATCGTTTGTACCATAAGAGAACTACTCTTACCGTACCCTATACAAATAAGGAGTTGAGTATTGAGTTTATGAGTTTTCGCAATAAACTCCTACCTGGCCAAGAAGAAGAGTGGAGACTGAAACTGAGAGGACCCAAAGGGGAAAAAGTGGCAGCAGAAATGTTGGCAACACTATACGATGCATCGCTGGATACTTTTCGTACCAATCGTTTTAATTTTTCCATTTATCCGCGTTATTATGCCAGAAATCGCTGGTCATTAGGTTCTGAAAGTGGTTCCATCTATTATCGAATTAGAGAAAACCATTGGAATACAACTGCCAAAAGAGCTTATATACAATACGATAGATTGAATTGGTTCGGTTTGTCCTTGTACAATGGTAGAGGCTATTATGGGCGTAATTTTAGTCGTGCCCAACGCTATAGTGATAGTGCTGTTGCAGATGAGGATGAAGCTGAGGTTACTACCGGTGCTCCTTCTCCTAAGCCAGCTGGTGCTGTTCGTAGTAAGCGAGATGCAAAGAAGAAAAGTAAACGCAGAGACAGCAGCGTAAACTTCAATGGAAGTCAAGGAAAACCTTCTGTAAGCAAAAGCAAAGAGAAAAGCCTTGTAGGTGTGAAAGCAAGAACCAATTTTCAGGAAACAGCGTTCTTTTATCCACATTTGCAAACAGATAAAGATGGCAATATCATAGTAAAATTTACTATACCAGAGGCGTTGACGCGTTGGAAAATGCTAGGTTTGGCTCATACCAAGGACTTGAAATATGGTATGGCAAGCAATGAGCTTATCACACAAAAAGAGTTGATGGTCGTTCCTAACGCACCAAGATTTTTTCGCGAAGGGGATACTATTTTCTTTGCTACTAAGATTAGCAATGTCTCTGCTAAAGATTTACAGGGCATTGCGAAATTACAACTTTTCAATGCAATAAATCGTAAACCTTTGCAGATTAGTACCCCTAAGAATTTACGCAATTTTGTGGTTAAAAAAGGAGAGAGTAGCGCGTTAGAGTGGAAATTGCAGATCCCTGACGGTGTACAAGCGATTACCTATCGGATTTTGGCCAAAGCCGGAAACGTTTCCGATGGAGAAGAAAAGGCTATACCTGTGTTGACAAATCGTATGTTGGTTACGGAATCTTTACCACTGCACCACCGTGGAAAAGGTGCTAGAGTTTTTCTGCATAAAAAGCTTATCAACAATACCTCTAAAACACTTCGTCACCACAAACTTACTTTGGAGTATACTTCAAATCCTGCTTGGTACGCAATCCAAGCCTTACCATATATCATGGAATATCCGTATGAATGTGCCGAGCAACTCTTTAGTCGTTTCTATGCCAATAGCCTGGCTACACACATTGTGAATTCCTCACCGAAAATCAAACGGGTATTTGATGCTTGGAAAACAGGTTCTCCCGGCAATAAAAAAGCTTTACTCTCTAATCTGGAGAAGAACCAAGAGTTGAAAGCTCTACTGTTAGAAGAAACTCCTTGGGTAGTAGATGCACAGGATGAGTCTGAGAGAAAAAAGAGAATCGCTCTACTTTTTGACTTCAATCGGATGGCAAACGAACTCAGGCGAGCCTTGTTTAAGTTACAGAAAATGCAAGTAAGCAGCGGAGGTTTTCCTTGGTTTGCTGGTATGCCGGAAGATCGGTATATTACCCAGCACATCGTTACTGGTATCGGCCATCTCAAGCATTTGGGAATCAAAAACGTTTTGGGCAACCAGGATGTTAAAAAAATCATGCAGAAAGCTGTCCGTTATTTAGATAGCAAATTGTTAGAGGATTATGAACAGCTAGTTATGCTTGAGAAAAGGGATGGTATCGATTTAGCAAAGCAACATATCGGTCATTTCCATATCCAGTATTTGTATGCGAGAAGTTTTTTTATCAAAGAACTCCCAATTGCAACAAGAGTAAAAGAAGCCTTTGCTTATTACAAATGGCAGGCTAAAACATACTGGAACCAATTCCTACAGCATAAGATGACAATCGGGATGATTGCTCTTAGTTTGCATAGGTTAGGTGAGACTACACCAGAGAAAGTACAAAAGAAATTACAAACGCATGGTCTCAAAGATTTTGCAGTTGCCAATGTTCCCAAGAAAATTATTAAATCTTTAAATGAACATGCCCTACACTCAGAAGAGATGGGGATGTATTGGAAAGCTGATTCTGGATTTTATTGGTACCAATTGCCAATCGAAACACAATCACTGCTAATTGAGGTATATTCAGAGGTTGCTGGGAATAAAAAAGCAGTGAATGAATTACGCACTTGGTTGTTGAAGCAGAAGCAGACAACCGATTGGAAAACTACCAAAGCTACTGCGGATGCTATTTACTCTTTATTGTTAAAGGGAGACGATTGGCTAGCAACAGAGCCGCAATTAAAAATCACTCTTGGCAATAAAACAATTGATCCAATTCGTAATAAAGAAATCCAAACAGAGGCTGGAACTGGTTACTTCAAAGTTTCTTATAATGCGAAAGAGATTGAAAACTCTATGGGAAAAGTTACTCTCATACCGATGGTTCAAAATAAATTGCTACCTCCAAGTTGGGGATCTTTGTATTGGCAGTATTTTGAGCAGTTAGATAAAATCACCCCTCACAAGACCCCTTTGCACCTTAAAAAGCAGCTTTTCTTACAGAAAGATAGTCCTACAGGGCCTGTTTTGACACCTGTAGTAGCGGGTACAAAATTGCAAACTGGGGATCTTATCAAAGTGAGAATTGAACTGCGTTCGGATAGGGATATGGAGTACATTCATATGAAAGATATGCGAGCATCTGGATTTGAGCCAGTCAATGTCCTTTCTCGCTACAAATGGCAGGATGGTTTGGGTTATTATGAAAGCACCAGGGATGCTGCGACTAATTTTTTTATATCCTATTTACCAAAGGGAACCTATGTTTTTGAATACCCTTTACGAGTTTCTCATAATGGAAATTTTTCCAATGGAGTGACTACAATCCAATCCATGTATGCCCCCGAGTTTACCAGTCATTCCGAAGGAATTCGTGTGCAGGTTAAGAGATAAAAAAGGTTTTAGGCATTAGTTATGAATGAAGTTGTAGCAGAATTTGTTGGAACCTGCCTTCTCATGCTTTTGGGAAATGCAGTGAATGCCAATCTATTCCTAAAGGGAACAAAAGGTAGGCAATCAGGTTGGATCATGATGACCTTGGGCTGGGGGCTTGCCGTTTTTTGTGCAGTCACCGTGGCCGGACCATTTAGCGGAGCACATCTAAACCCTGCAGTTACAATAGGTTTGGCAGCAGCTGGCTTATTTGCTTGGAGTAAGGTGCCAATTTTTATTCTTGTCCAGTTGTTGGGTGCAATGCTAGGAGCTGGAATCGTCTGGTTGAATTTCAAACATCATTTTAATGCAGAAGAAGACGCGGCAACAAAACTTGCAATTTTTTCCACTGGTCCAGCTATTTCTAATCCATCGAACAACTTTATTTGCGAACTCACTGGTACTTTTGTATTGGTATTTGTGATCTTATTTATCACAGAACCAAAACTCTCAGCAGAGGGAATGGCAAATGTGAAATTAGGACTTGGTTCCGTCGGAGCGATTCCAGTGGCTTTTCTGGTGGTTGCTATAGGCATGGGGCTTGGTGGAACTACGGGCTATGCGATAAATCCGGCACGTGACTTAGGCCCTAGAATTATGCATGCGCTTTTGCCAATCCAAGGGAAGGGGGGTAGTAATTGGAGCTATGCCTGGATTCCTGTTTTTGCACCTATCACAGGAGATATACTTGCTGCTTGGCTAAAGATAGGGTTGACATCTTGACTGTATGTGCTTGTTGATGAGCCAAAAAAGAAATTGTCAGAATTCTCTTCGACTGTTACAGTTTATATATGAAAAAAATCTTTCTTTTCTTTATATCATTGTTTGTATTCCTCGCTTGTGATGGCTACAACACCAATTTTCCACCTCCTACTGCTGAGATGAAGCTCCAGCAAGTCTTTCCTGAAAGTCTTGGCAAATACCCTCGTAAGGGGATTAAAGCTATGAATCCCAATAAACAAAAGGCCTTTCTCGCTGTTTATGGAGAAAGTGATGCCAGTATACAGCTAATCGTTCTTGCAAGTCATAATGATGCCAATTTATATTTCAAAAAGTTTATAGTTCCAGAAATAGACAATCTCAAGAATCACTCCCGTGGCAAAGTCAATGGCAAATGGTTTGGTAAAGGTAAGGGGCCTAACAAAGAGTTACACTACCGTTGGGTAAATGATAAGTATATCTTTGCTATCCAAGCTAAGGACAAGGAAACATTTGCGGTTGTAGTAGATGGTTTTTCTTATATTGCTAAGAAGTAGGTGCTAGGGTAAAAGTTAGTATCCTTCTTCCCTTCTGTAATGCCCCATTGGACACATAACATCTCTGTAACTTCCTTCGACGGTCACATGAATGCGTTGCCAATTGCTCCAAGGATAGTGGAGGTCGCAATAAGAAACTCCACAGTCTGGACAGTAGTTGTTCACTACTTGTTCGGG
>JBCCIA010000472.1:0-4734 GCA_039028475.1 Spirochaetota bacterium
AATGGAGAACGCACAACACTCCATACCAATGGGTTACTGGTATCAGGGCCTGAATGCATGAATAAAGGTGCTTACAGATGGCATTTTCTGCAAAAGTAAGATTATTTTAAGAAACGCTGTAAGCCTGAAGAGAGGACAAGTTGCAAATACAAGGATTTCAAATCTTAGAACAATTGAACCAAAAAACAAATGTTCAAGTATATAGAGCAAAAGCAGAGAAAAACAGTATAAATACAGTTATCAAATATATTCCATTAAATACACATACAAAAAATAATCTTATCACTCTGAAAAATGAATATGAGATTCTTAAATTATTAGACTCCCCTCACATCATTAAAGCCTATGATTTAATAACACACACAGAAAGTCATGTACTTATTTTAGAGGATGGTGGGCAATCTTTAAAAAAATATATACAAAACCAAACATCTCTCCATTTGCAAGAATTTTTAGCAATAGCCATACAGGTCAGTAAAGGATTGGCCGAATTGCATAAAAATAAAATAGTACATAAAGACATCAAACCAACGAACATTGTCATAGAAACAAGTAACAAGCTAAATGTCAAAATTATTGACTTTGGTATTTCCACGAAATTAAAGCGTGAAGAGACAGGTTGGCGTTCTGCAGAAATGCTGGAAGGAAGTCTTGCCTATATTTCTCCAGAACAAACAGGTCGCATAAACCGCGCGGTAGACTATAGAACTGATTTTTACTCGCTAGGAATTACCTTTTATGAAATGCTGACACAACAATTACCTTTCACAATGAATGATCCAGTCGAACTAGTTCATAGCCATATCGCTAAGTTTCCTCCTCCAGTAAAACAAGTAAACTCTCATATTCCAAAAATTGTTTCTGATATTGTAGCAAAACTAATGGAGAAAGATGCTGAATTGCGCTACCAAAGTGCGATAGGTTTAAAATTTGATTTGGAAAAGTGCCTGGATGAATTGCAAGAAAAAGGAGAAATCCAGGAATTTCCTTTAGGGGACAATGATTTTTCAGATACCTTTGCCATTCCACAAAAACTATACGGTAGAGATAGAGAAATACAGCAATTGCTAAACCTGTTTGAAGAAATAAACCAGGGAACAAGTAAAATCGTTTTAGTCTCTGGTTACTCAGGAATTGGGAAATCTGCCTTTATAAATGAAACACATAAACCTATCACACAAAAACACGGCTACTTCATCAAAGGAAAATTTGACCAGCTAAAACGAAATATACCTTTTTACGCCCTAATCCAGGCATTCCGTGGTCTCGTACACCAACTACTAACAGAAACTGATGATAAATTAGCAAGTTGGAAAGAAAAAATTAAAAACGCTATCGGTATAAATGCACAAGTGTGTATAGACGTACTTCCAGAACTTGAATTGATCATTGGAAAACAACTACCAGTAGCAACACTTGGTCCTACAGAAACTCAAAATCGTTTTAATATGACATTTCAAAATTTTGTCGGTGCTTTCACTCAAAAAGAACACCCCATTGTTCTATTCATTGATGACTTGCAATGGTCAGACATTCCTACTTTAAACCTAATAAAACTATTACTCAGCGATCCCAATAGCAAGTATCTGATGATCATTGGAGCCTATAGAGATAACGAAGTGGAACCAGACCACCCTCTCTCTCATATGATACAAGAACTCAAGCAAATGAACATTTCTCTAAATCATATTCACCTAAACCCCCTAAAAAGTAGCGATATAAATTTTCTCATCCAGGATACTTTAAATAGTAAAAAGGCCTCGCAAACTCTTACTTTAGCTCAAATAGCAGAAAGCAAAACTAGAGGAAATCCATTCTTTCTTTTTGAGTTTTTACGCACTTTGTACAAAGAAAACTTAATCTATTTCAATTATGAAAATTATAAATGGCAATGGAAAAACCAAGAAATCGTATCTTATGGAGTAACCGATAACGTTGTCGAACTAGTGATACAGAATATTAATAAACTACCCGAAAATACACAAAAAATTCTCAGCCTAGCTTCTATCTTAGGAAATCAATTTGAACTTGGACTGCTTCATACCATCAGTGAATTCTCCCTAGAAGAAATCACGAATGCTATATATTTAGCAATCGAAGAGTCGATGCTAATTCCAATAGAAGAAACACAAACCTTACTGCAAATTAATTACCGAGAGACACTTTTAACTTCCAAAGAAAAATTAGAAAAGGCTAAGATTCGCTTCCAACATGATAGGGTACAACAAGCCGCTTATAGTCTCATACCCCAAGAACAACAAAAAGCAATTCATTTACAAACGGGGAGGTTGTTAGCACAAAAATTAAAAGAAACGGAAATCGACGAAAGAATTTTTGATATTATAGGTCACTTTAATATTGCTATTGATCTGATTACCGAAGAAAAAGAACGAGCCTATCTTATCGACCTCAATTTAAAAGCTAGCTTAAAAGCCAAAGAATCAGCAGCTTATAATACAGCTGTTAGGCTACTCCAAACAGCAAGAAGTCTACTTACAGCAAATTCTTGGGAGGAGAATTACAACTTAAGTTTTTCCATATATAAAGAGTTAGCAGAAAGTTTATTTTTAGATAAACAGTATGAAGCATCTGAAACAATATTTTATAGAGAAATTCTTGATAACTGTAAAAGCAAATTCGAAAAAATAAAAATATACCGTCTTGTAATGTCTTTATACGATGCTTCTGGCCGCTTCCTCGATAATTTAAATATTTGTTTTAAAGCTCTAAAACTTTATGGAATTGAAATTCCAAACATCGAGGATACTAAAGGTTTGGCGCAAGCTGTAAAATTAGAATTTGAGAACTTTCAAAGTAACTTAGGCCAAAGATCTATAGCAGAGCTGTATAACTTGCCAAACATAAATGATACAGAAAAAGAAGCACAAATCAATATTCTACAATCCGCAGGCCCTCCAGCGCTGTTTGTCAATAACGACCTTTTTGCTATCATAATACTTAAAATGACAAATTACTCCATTACCTATGGAAACACACCTGCGTCATCCTTCGGCTTTGTATGCCTTGCTATTTTATTTGCTGTCCAAGGAGATTTTAATACTGCATATACCACAGGCCAATTAGGAGAAAAGTTGTATGAAAAATTTGCGGATACATATTACGGAGCCAGCGTATACGCTTGCATTGGGATATTTGTCAATCATTGGCAACATCCAATACAACAAAATATACCTTATTATAACAAAGCAGTCCAAATTGGTTTAGAAAGAGGAGATTTAGCTTTTGCTGGTTATGCTAGTTATGGTAGAGTTAGAGATCATTTGCTTTCTGGATTTCCACTGATAGAATGTAAGAAAATAGCTAGTGAATCGGTAACCTTACTAAAAAAGATAAATAGTCCTGCTATGATTGCTTTGCAACAGATGTTTTTATCCATCTGTAAGATTCTGCAACAAACTGATATAAGTGACTTTTCGCTTAGTTTAAATGAATTTGATGAAACAAATACTTTAAATTTCTTACTTGAAGTCAATTTTTTAACAGGGTATATGCATACAGTTATCTTTAAGGCTTGGACATTGGTTCATTTTGAAAAGTTTGATTCCAAGCTAAATACTTTCTTAAATGAAAACCAGCAATATCTTTTATTTTCAGCAGCTCAAGCACACTTTCCATACTTCAATTTCACACAGTCCCTATCGTTATTGAGAAATTACGACTCACAGAGTGAATTAGAACAAGAGTCAAACCTAAAAACAATCCAAAATAACCAAAAAGAATTAAATATATGGGCAGAAACCAGCCCAAAGAATTACCAACAACTATACTATCTCATTGAAGCTGAAAAAAATAGAGTAACAAAGAATATTTCTCTAGCTTTGCAATTGTATGAAAAAGCAATTGGATCTAGTGAAAAGGGAAAAACAATTCATATCCAAGCATTAGCAAATTACCAAGCAGCAAAATTTTGGTTAGAACAAGAAAACAAAAAATTTGCTACAATCTATATGACCGAAGCTCATAAGCTCTATGCTAGATGGGGTGCTAAATCTAAAGTACGACAAATTGAAAATGTGTACGCAGAACTTATAACAAATAAAACTACAAAGCACTCTATACAAACGATTGAACAAACAATCACTGATAATTCTTTTTATAGCACAACATCCGCCACCAGCACTACATTTTCACAAACACTAGACCTCGCAGCTATTCTAAAAGCCTCGCAAGCTATTTCAGGAGAAATCCAAATCGACAAACTCTTACACAGACTTATGGAAACAGTCGTGCAAAATGCAGGAGCACAACGCGGAGCCTTACTACTCCAGGAAGGAGAAGACTATACTCTTTCCGTTGCATTTGATGCTATTCAAAAACAGGTAACTTTTCCAAAAGTAAAATTGCAAGAGACCAAAGATATACCAAAATCTGTGCTCTTATATAGCATACGATCCAAAAAAAATGCAATTATAAATGATGCTTCCACAAATGAGGACTTTAATACCGATCCTTATATACAAAAGACCAAACCCAAATCTATTTTATGCTCTCCATTGCTACAACATGGAGAACTAAAAGCGTTACTGTACCTGGAAAATAATACTGCAAGCAATACATTCACTCCAGCAAGGTTAGAACTTCTGAATATACTTTCTGCTCAGGCAAGCATATCGATTGAAAATGCCGTTCTGTACAACCAAATGGAGAATAAGGTCCAAGAAAGAACACAAGAAATCGGTGACATATTAGATAATGTAGAACAAGGTATTCTAA
>JBCCIA010000473.1:0-4725 GCA_039028475.1 Spirochaetota bacterium
ATCTTCTGCTTTTTTACTCATTAGTTTCTTAATAATTTGAGAGATATTTTCAGGGACTTCTGAATTACTGATGTGAGCTTCCTTTGCCTCTACAGCAATATGAAAGTGAATCATTTCCATAGAATCTTTTGAATAGAATGGCAATTTTCCTGTAAAAAGCTCATACAAGGTTATACCTAAAGCGTAAAAATCTGCTCGATAATCAATACTACGATTCATGCGGCCCGTTTGCTCAGGAGAGAGATAAGCGAGAGTTCCCTCTAATTTATCTGGAGAGGTTATATTAGGATTTTCACGACTCAATCTTGTAGAAATACCAAAATCAATCACCAACAGCTCTTTATTTGAGTTATTATAAATAATATTGGAAGGTTTTAGATCAAGATGTATAACTTCTTGCTGGTGAATACTTTCAATTGCCTTTGACAATGCTATTGCTATTTCTAATTTTTCTCTTAGACTAAATTCTTTCTCTTTAAGTAACTGAGACAAAGATACTCCTCCAATATCTTTCATTACAAGAATTGGTAAGTCATAATCTTCAGCTAATGCAAGAACTTCTACAATACCAGAGGAGTGAATGCTTTCTAAAATATCATATTCTTTTTTAATTCTGGCAATATCTCTAGAAGATGGATAATCATGTAAAGTCTTTAGGATAACTTTTCGTTTGTCACTCTCACGAACTCCTCGAAAAACTTTACCTTTTCTACCACTGTGAATTTCTTCACTTATTCCATATCCACTCAACTTAATTTTTTGCATAACCTATTCTCCAATTTTAATAAACAACCACGTGAGCTGCTTACTAATATATAGGATAGGTATTATAAAAATAAGTACTTTTTTATAAAGTTAATAAAAAAATGCCTAAAAATGAAACATCATCTGACAATTTTAGACTTCACAGAAAAATAGAACTTTCGCAACAGTAAATATCCATCCAAATTAGCCATATAAAAACAAGGAATCAAAACAAGAGAAATTTGTGTAGACAGTAACAATCCCCATGCAATAGCTAAAACCATAGGTTCAATGAATGGGTCAGAACCTCCTATACCATAAGCTGTAGGAAGTAAACCTATCACAGTTGTGGTCATAGTAATGATAATCGGACGCAACCTACGGGAAGACCCAAGAACAACATCAGGAATCAATTCAGAAGAAGTAGGAATACGATCCCCCCTAGACTTATCAACCACAAGCTTATTGATAAACTCTACCATCATCAAAGAATTGTTGACCACAATCCCACTCAAACCAACAACACCAATTAACCCCATAAAGGAAAATGGACGACCATGAAAGTAAAATGCCCAAATAACACCAATGATACCGAACGGAATTGCAAATAAAACGATCATAGGTTGTGTGAGCGAATCAAACAGTATAATCAAAACCATATAAATCGCAATGATTCCTCCGACAAATGCTAAAAGCAAAGAAGCCATTGACTCTTCCGTTTTTTCGGCCTCTCCTCCATAGGAAAAACTAACATTAGGATATTTTACCAATTCTTTCGACAATTTACCAATGATTGCATCGATCACTTGTTTCGGTTGTACAGATAGCTTTGCTTGGGCAGAAACAGTAGTAGTTACATCTCCATCAGTGTGATGAATTGCAGTTTCTGCTCTAATAGTAGATAAACTAGCAAAAGCACGCAATGGAACAAGTCTACCTTCTCGATTTCTTATATCAAGATTCAAGACATTTTTAATATCTTTTCGATTCTCTTCTGGAAAACGAACATTGATATTGATTTCTTCATTATTTTTTACAATAGAAGTAGCATTGATCCCATCAAAAGCAATTCGCAATGTACTAGCAACATCTTGAACTGTCAGCCCAGCCTGTGCTAATACTTCATAATTTATATTCAATTTATACTCTTCCCTGCCCAATTTTGAATTTGTAGTTACATCAAATACACCCTCTGTTTTCTCTAGATCAGCTACCACTTTTTTGACAAATAACTTTCTCTCCGCATCATCATCTGCATGTACATGAATTTCGATTGGTTTACCAGCAGGAGGTCCTAATTTACGTAAATCAAATGTGATTTCTTTAGCTCCTTTGATATTTGCTTCAATTTTCTTACGTAACTCTTCCATAATTACTGTAGCACTACGTGAACGCTTAGATATGGGAACCAAAGTAACCTGCAAATAGGCTAAATGTTCTTCACCCCCAACAGGAGTAGAAAGTTCATCGGCATTATTCGTTCCTATTTTTGCAGTATAGTAATTCAATTCTTCTTTAGGGATTTCTGTAATATATTTTTCAATTTTTGTCACTACTTCTTCTGTTGCATCAAAAGTCGACTCATCACTTAATTCTACGAACACATAAAACGTACTTGCCCCATCGGGAGGAAAGAGATTGAAGATTACTTTATTTTTAGCCCAATATAAGGAAAAAACCAACAACAATACGGCAAATAAAATAGCTACATAACGAAAACGTAAAATGAATGGCATCGACTTCTGGTAAGGAACAGCGATTAGATCAAAGAATTTGTCTTGCCAAGTTGAGGCTTTCTGTTCTTCTTCCTGAGGTTTTTCTTTCAAAGTGTGAGTTAGATGGTTAGGTAAAATAAAATAAGAGTTGATTAGAGAGCCGACTAAAGAGGCAATTACTACTACTGGAATTGGCACAATAAATTTTCCCATAATACCAGACATAGCAAAAATAGGAGCGAAGGAAAGAACCGTAGTGAGAACAGATGCAAAGACTGGCAAAATAACTTCCATCGTTCCATCAAAAATGGCCTGGAATTTTCCTTTCCCTTGCTTCATCTCATGAATAGCATTTTCAGAAACTACAATAGATTGATCTACAATCATTCCCAAAGCGATGATCATCGCTGCTAAAGAAATAGAATTAATTTCTACATTCGCAAAAGGCATGATAATAAAAGTTACTGCAAACGAAGCAGGAATACTAATCGCTATGAGAAAAGAAGAGGTAAAGTCTAAGAAAATAATAAGGATTACAATTACCAAAAAGAAACCAATGATTGCATTTGAAATTACAACGTCTATCCGGTTACGCACTACATAGGACGAGTCATTGACTAAAGATAATTTAATATTTTTAGGGATAATCGCCCTTTTACTTTCTGTATAAGAATTAATTTTATCAATAAGACGAATGATATCGGCATTCGAAGATTTTTTTATTACAAGAGAAATCCCTCGTTTTCCATCAAAAATGGTTCGCATCTTCTCATCTTCAAAATCTTCTTCCACAACTCCTAGATCTCTGACACGAACTTTACCACCCCCAAACCCTGAACGAACAATCACTTCCTTTACATCCTTTGTAGATTCAAATTGTGAAAGTGTTAAGATATTTCGTTGCGTACGATAAGATTCTAAGTTTCCTCCTGCAGCTCTTACATTTCTCTTATCAATCGCATATAAAATATCATTCAAAGCTACATAGTATTCCTTCAACTTTTCAGGATAGAGCTTTACTTTATATTCCATATCACGGTAGCCATACCTATCAATCTTGGCAACTCCTCGGATACGTTTGAGATCCCGCTCAATTACTTTAGCCATACTTCTAAGCTGTGCATAGCTAACATCACCAGAAATGCCTAGAACAACGATAGGTATTTCTGAGGCTTTTATATCACGAACTTGTGGTTTCTGCGAAACCTCCGCAGGTAAACTAGTAACCCGAGCAATGGCCCTACGTACTTCATCTTTTACTTCTTCTTGATCAGGATAATTTACATCAATTTCTACAATAACAGTAGAAACATTTTCAGCAGAAATAGACTTAAACCGATCGACTCCCGGAATTCCTTTAAGTTCATCCTCTATCAAACGCGTGACATTTTGTTCTACATCTTTAGGTGAAGCTCCTGGATACTGTGTAAGAACCACCATAGTAGCCATATCAGCTTGTGGGAACTGATCCCTATTCATCTTCGTTAAAATTGCATAAGCTAAAAAGAAAAGAGCGACAAGAATGATATTTACGACTAGAGTTCGCTGCAAAAAGAAGTTTATAAGGGCTTTCATAGTTCAAATAAAACTTAAGCGAATTATTATGCAATCAGATAAATAAAAGAAGAAAATCATTTGACAAAAGTAATATTCTCCTAACCTCTCACTAAGAGACTCTATGAAAGCAGATCAAACAGCTTTGCCCCTAGAAAGTAATCTTACCTGGCAAAATAGTATTTTAAATAAATCAAAACGTTCCCAACTCAAAGCCCAAAAGCCATATATTATTTGGTTTACAGGTCTTTCGGGTTCTGGAAAATCTACACTTGCCAATGCTTTAGAAGCTGAATTGTACAAACTGAGCCACCATACATATCTTTTGGATGGAGACAATGTTCGTCATGGCTTAAATAGCGATTTAGGCTTTAGTAGCCAAGACCGTGAAGAAAATATCCGTAGAATCGGTGAAGTGGCAAAATTAATGGTAGATGCTGGTTTGATAGTAATCACAGCCTTTATTTCACCCTTTCAAAAAGATAGAGAAATCGTACGAAAAATGGTTAGCCCAAACGAATTTATTGAAGTCTTTGTCAATACACCTTTAGAAATTTGTGAACAGAGAGATGTAAAAGGACTCTATAAAAAAGCAAGAAATGGAGAAATCAAAAACTTTACCGGCATTGATTCTCCTTACGAAACTCCTAATAGCCCAGAAGTAGAGATCAATACCTCAGGACAATCAATCGAGCACTGTATAAAACAAATC
>JBCCIA010000474.1:0-4662 GCA_039028475.1 Spirochaetota bacterium
ATTTTATCCTTAAAACAATTCCTTCTATAAATCCATTTAGGACGTCTACTTTTTTAGAATGCAAGTGTCTGGAAATTTCTTTCACTGTATAGATTAGCAACTTTGGAGGAGAATTTTGTGTGATATACGTATCTTCTGGCACATTCATAATCCCTGTTCCATTAGAAGATGTACGATAGAAGGTAGAGTATAGTGTAATTTTTTGGTTTAACAAATCTCTTCTGACTTGTGGCATGTAAATCCAGAAAGAGATACCAGCAGACTTAAGCAATACTTTACGGCTTCCACCTTGGGCCACTCTTTCATTTTCACCGATTGCCTTGCGAAACAAATAGGATATGTTTGTTTTGCCTCTTTTACGTTCGAGTATCTTCTCACCTGTAATTTGTGAATAAATAAGATCTATATTGTTAGGATGTAAGTTGTTAACTTTAGACTTTATTTTCCTTTGGCTGATTTCTTGTAAGGTTGCGGTTCGAATAGAATCTGCACGTACGTAGCGAGAAGAGTCATAGTACAATCTGTTGTCGTGTAAATACAGTGTTCTATAGCCGCGGTTGGTACCTATAGTTTTGTAATAAATGACGTTTTGCAACGGCTTACCACTAATGGCAGCTATATTTGCATGCAAGCGCAGATAAGCCTGCGGATTACTAGAGTTTGTAAACACACGAATCTTATAACCAGCGTATTTTAAAGATTGCAACGAATTTTGGTAAGCGTATATATTCCCACGTTGGGTGGGAATATCTGTAAATATGTAAACCTGACGCAATGTTTTTGTTTGTTTTTTGTTCCTAAGTCCAGGAATTTTATATAAGGCATTTGCCATTTGATCCGGGGTTACTTCTCCCCCTAAAGGTAAGTTTTGCAAGGCCTGCTTGATTTTTTGCGGAGAGGATATGTATCGACTCTGTTTTTTTCCAACAAGCAATAGCTTTACTGAAATCGTATCTTTTTCTAAGTAGCTTATAATCGTGGGTCGTAACTCTAAAATTTCTTTGATAAAAGAACCAGAAAGGTCTAGTACAAGAGTAATTTCTGTCAAAGATCGAACTAATTTGTGATTAGAGATCTTACGCGTAGGGGGTAAGAAGTTCGTCGCGTATACAATATGGCGCTTGTAGTCCAGTAAGACTTGCTTGCCCATCGAACCTTCTTTCTTTACGAGTAGGTAGCCGCCGCAGTTGTAAACCTCGGTAGATAAAATATTGGCTTGGAAATCTAACTCACTGCGCAGAACATACTCTGTATCAACCCCTCTACAAACTCGTAAAATATCTTCTCGGCCAAAATGCTTTTTTAAGTTTAGTCCAGCAGAACGTTGGTAGTTTTGTAACTCTGAGAAATCACTAATGGCAACATTGTAATTTTCTTTTATATGAAAAGCAGCCAACTTTGCAAGCTCATCAGACAACTTATTTGTCTTTTTCTGTAAGGTAAGAGGGGGGGAGCCTATCAAATAAGCCGGTAAGACAGTAAGTTGGCGTGCTTGCAATGCACTGCTAGCGGTTAAACACAAAGCAACAATGAGAGATATGGCTAGTTTCATTTTATATGGACCTCTAAATAATTTCAAACAACTGCTTTTTGTAATATTTCATTCATTAGAATGGTTTCCTGCAAAGGCTGTGGTTCGTGCGTCCTGATATAGTCCACTCCTTGCAAATAGGCATAATACTCACAGACCAGTGTTCCTACCTTCCTCTGCATGGGAGGCTTTCCACCCAGTAAGTTTCCTATAAACGATTTTCGTGAGACGGATACCAGTGTTCTTGTATACCTTTCTTTTAGCTTAGCAATACTTTGCAAAATTTGTATACTTAAATATGGATCATCTCCGAGGAAAAAACCCATTCCAGGGTCTACAATTATCTTGGACTCGGGCACACCCACTTTCAGCAAGGCTTCTATCCTAGTATCGAAAAATCTACAGATCGCTGTCAAAATATTTTGCGGGTTTAAACTCGATTCTTTTTGTGCTATTTCAGAGTTATTATGAGAATGCATTAGCACCAACTCAGGTAAGGCTTTTTGGTATGTCTGGAGTATCTCCAACGACTCGAATTTAGTAAACCCAGTAATATCATTGATATAAGCGACTCCCTTCTGGATACTTTGTGCAATGACTTCTGGTTTGTAGGTATCAACAGATATAGGGATATTTTTTGTTTTCAAATAGGCAAGCACAGGAGACAACCTTTGCCACTCTTCCTCTGGTGTTATTTTTTGGGCATCTACATTAGAAGATTGCGCTCCCACATCAATAACATTTGCCCCATTGGAGAGCAACTCTTCCGCTTTTTGCTTCGCTTGTTGAGGTTCAAAATACAGCCCTCCATCTGAAAAAGAGTCTTGGGTAAGGTTTAAGATACCAAATACTTTCATATTTTTTGAGCAATTTCCTTCTTGACAATGAATAAAAACAGGATAAAAAAATAAATAAATTTCCTGCTGGATGGTAGCACAAATTTTTCTTTGAAAATGCGTGAGGAAAGTCCGGACACCATGAAATCAGAAGGCCGGGTAATTCCCGGACATTGCCCTGCAATGATGGAAAGTGCAACAGAAAGTATACCGCCCTGAGCTTAGTCGAAGGGTAAGGGTGAAAGGGTGGTGTAAGAGACCACCGCTATTTTTGCAAAAAAATAGGCATGGCAAACCCCCTTCGGTGCAATCTCAAATAGGCAGTCGCTATGAGCTGATTTCGCCAAGACTGCGGGTAGAGAGCAAAGATCCAACTGGCAAACAGTATGGACAAGATAAATTGCCATCCTCTCGTTAGAGAGACAGAATCCGGCTTATAGGCAGGAAATTTGCTTTTTTTTATTCTTTACAAAGGTTCTTGAATGGTCAAAAAATCAATACACTACATAACATTCTTTCTTTTCCTCTTCTCAGTCCTTCCCATCTATTCTGGAAAAAAGCACCGCGTAAAAAACAAAACCCTAACCTTTTCAGGCAAAGACTATACCCTCAAACTACGAGCGAGAAAGTGGAAGCGCGGTGAGTTGGTATTGGTAAAAATACGCAGAAAGCCGAATGCCAGACAATTTTCTCTCAAACAGAGCAAACTGTTTTGGCGCAAAAAGAATATTCCTTTGAACTCTTTAGGAGAAACCTATATAGGTTTTATTGCATTAGACCCCAACATGTCCCGTGGGGTCCATAAGCTGCGTTTCTTATCTCTGCACAAAGACAATCGCTATAAAGATACCTTCTCTGTTCCTATAGAGAACAATTATAAAAAGACAAGCAAAAAGAAAAAAAGCAAAATCACTCGCTTAAAGTTTAAAAAGAAATACAAACCGAAAAAACGTTACTCCAAGAAAACAATGGCTTTTATTACCAAATGCCTCAAACATAGAAAACGTGCTCTGCAGTCTAAGGCAAAGTTTCGCATAAATCAAAAAGGATTTTATTTTCCTCTACGTAAAATTTATATTACCAGTCGTTACAATGCCTGGAGGCGTTATTCGAAGCGGAAAGCCAAACCACACAAAGGGGTCGATTTCCGAGGAAAAATTGGTACCCGTATTTACTCTATAGCAGCGGGTAAAGTCGTACTATCGAGGCGTATGTTTTTCGAAGGTATTTTCACCATCATCAACCACGGAGCTAATATCTACTCTTTCTATATGCACCAATCCAAAACAAGGGTTCGGCCTGGACAAATTGTTAGCAAAGGACAGTATATCGGCAAAGTTGGTGCTACAGGTAGGGTTACTGGTCCTCACCTACATCTGGGTCTATTGGTCGACGGTGTTTTCGTCAATCCTTTGTCTGCAATCCACCTAAAGGTGAATTGATTGGGTCAGAGAACCAAGAATTGTCTCGATAGGTCGACTATGGTAGCGGTTCTTCAAAAGGTTATCCATGATCTCGATCAGAAAAACCTTTCCATCGTTCGTTTTCATAATATAATAGCCAATTTTTGAGTAACGCGGGCGTAACCTATCGTAAAAAGTCCAAAAAGAACCTGCCCATTTTGTCTTAGGGTGGGTGCGACTTTCCAATTTGCGGATTTCGCTAATATCTCCCTGGTTTTGCAATAACTTCAAATAAGCCTGAAACTCTACGTTTAACTGTTCAATACTGGTAACATTGGGTTTTGTGAATAAAAATAAACGAACATAAGGGTAAAGGTTGGGATTTCGTTTATCACCAATAGAAAATACAGCGAGTAACTGCCCCACCCCAGAGCGATTTTTCATCTTCAAATCTTTTGGATTGTGAAAAAAGAAATCTTTTGGTAGTTTGGCATAGAGAGGTAGCTTTGGATTTGCCAAGATGCGATTTTTTTTATCATACGTCCAATCCAATAGTTGGCTCTGCTGCTTATCGTTATGCGAACTCATCTGCTGTTGGAATAGAACAATCTCACCCATTTGCAACACCTTAAAGGTTGTCAGAGCATTGCAAAGAATCAACAATCCAGATATCGCAATTTGAAAATAAATGAACAAATTGGCAAAACGGAAAATAAGTGTAAGTAACAAAACAAAGAACAAAAATATAAGATTTGCCTGGTAATCCAAGAAGCCTATACCTAAGTATCCAGCAAATACAGCACAAATCACCAATAAATCTAAAAAAACCAAACGTTTTTGAAATAAAAACTTTAGAATATATATAGTCAAAATTAGACATATTACCGAAAAT
>JBCCIA010000475.1:0-4642 GCA_039028475.1 Spirochaetota bacterium
CTCTGTTTCCTGCTGGGATACAATTGCTTTTTCTTTTTCTTCCTGCACCTGTTCGAATAAATTAGAACCATAAATGATCCCTGCCAACTGCTCTGCGAGAATAGAAAGGCGAGTAATATCTTGTTTGGAAAGATCCATTCTTTTGGAATCATTTTGCATATCCAATACCCCAATTAACTCATTATTCAATATAAGCGGCAATAATAGAAATGACTGGGTATTGTACTTATCAATTACATACAGTTCTTCTTCAGATGCAGAATTTTGGATTCGTGGAATGCGTGCATTGGGGATATAAAAATATTTTTTCGTTTTGTTCACAAAGGCATGTGCACCCTTTTCAGTTGCTAGTAAAACTTTAAAATTCAAAATCTTTTCCCTTTCTTGTTGTGAAAAGTGATCTGGAAAACTTAAATCTAATGGCTTCAGGTATCTTTTATCTGAAGTCGCATAGTACAAACCGTAGTGCTCTATGGAAAAGTGTTCCTTTGCATATTTTTGAACCTTCTTCATAATAACTTTTAAATCTAATTCTTCGTTTAAACTTTTAATCAGGTGGTTGAGTTTGATTGTTTCTTGCTTCTCTTTTTCTATTTTTTCCAATAGTAGAAATCCATTGATAATTCCAGACAATTGTTCTGTCAATGGGATGAGTTCTTTTATTTGTTCGTCACTTATACTATTAGCTTCCGTATGAAAACAATCCAGGCTACCCATAATTGCATTTTGGTAGAAAAGAGGAATGCTCAACCAGGATTTGTGTCGGAGAAATTTTGAAATTTGACTACCCGTTTCTGTTTTCATTTCTTTTTGGGCATCTTTGATCAACAAAGGTTTCTTATTTAAAAATGTCGTGGTATGAATACTAGCTTTTTTCTCAAAATCTAAAGGTATCTCTATACTTCTTAATAGATTCATATCTTCTTGAGATATATGAGGTGGGAATTTACCAGTAACTAGTTTTAATTTCTTTTGCCCTTCGTCAGCAATTCCAAGTCCACAATATTGAAAGCCATAGTATGTATTCATATAGTTAGCTATTTCCAGTATTACATCTTCTATAACAGTTTTTTCATTGAGCTTTTGCAACAATGTGTTCAAACTTTCGACAGATCGCTTTTGTTTTTCAATTTGATTCAATAAGTTAGAATTGTAAATGGCACTACCGACCTGTAGCGAGACCTTTTCCAAAAAGTTAATATCATTTTGCTCTAGCTCCATGACTCGATCAAAATTGCTAAAGCCCAACAATCCGATAACTTCTTTCCCATGAAAAACGGGGATACATAGATAGGACTTTAACTGTAACAATTCTATGATTTTTCTTTCAGACTCTGTTTTTGCTTCTACCAACTCCCTTGTATATAGGCTTTCCTGACTTTGGTAGACGTATCCCTGGACATGATTTGTGTCATAGAGTGGAAGTTTGATTTCCCTCAGACTTTCTTGTGCTTTCTCAGAAAAGTTTTCTGACCCGGATATATAAACCGGTTTAACAGTTTCTTGGGTGGTATCCACTACAGAAAGTATACAGATTTCAATATCAAATTGCTTTTGTACCGACTTCATAATATTTTCAATGACGATAGAAAAACTCAGGTTTGAATTATCCGACTTCGAAATATCGTTTAGTAACTTTATCTCGTTTGTACGACTCTCTACTTTTTTTTCCAGGTTCTCTGTCAAATCCTCTATCTGGCTAAAAGCAGAGGAAAAACGCATGGATAAAACTACCGCCTGAGAGACAATAAATACAATTAACCCCAGGGGAACCAATTCATAAGTGTTAACAATTCTCTGGTAGTACAATAAATCATTTACTATTAAAAGAAAAAAAACTACGATACCACTGAGGAATAACCTTGCACCTTTTCTCTTATTTTGGAAAGCTCTATATATCCCATATATGCCTCCTACAAAAATATAGATTTGAATAAATGTAAGTAGTTGTGTATAATAATATGCTGGGAGTAGAAGTATTAGAAAAGAACAAAAAGCAGATACATAGGGTTGACTTATCTTTTCGTCGTAAGCTATATAAACCAATATGATACAAACCCATAATTAGTATTGCACCAAATAATAAATAATCTCTTAATAGAGTAGTTGTATACTCTTTCTGAAGTGATTCATGAATACCAAGTTCTACATTTCTAAAAATCCCAGACCTAGAATGATGAAAGTTAGAAACTTTTAATAGCAGATCAATGGCCTGATCTTGAGAAGATTTGGAGAATATGTTTTCTAATGAAACAACTTGGATATTATAGGCTTTTTCTTCATATTCTTTCTGTGCAGCAATCTTACCTCCTTTTGCAATTCGCGTATCGCCAATCCAAAATTCATACGCACTTTCAATGTATGGGGTTTTAATGGCTAAAAGCTGAGACGTTTTTCCTAAAAGAATTCGTAATCTATAGGTAGCGTAACCCTTTGTATTTAGTGTTTCATCAGTCTGTCCTTTAAAGTCCTCCCACAATCCTGGAACTTTTATATAACCAGGTTTGTGGGTTCCACAAAAATTTCCCGGTTCACTAAACTTTTTGTTACAGAATTTTTTCCAGTAAAACTCCCACTCACCATCTAATGGTATAATTGGATTTTTTGCAAAGTCATGTTCCCGTAGATCGAGTATACCTTTGACAGCTTTAGGTTGGGGGTTTCCGTTTTGACAGCTTGCAGTAAGGAAGATACTTAAAATGAAAAAGACTCTCAGGCAACTCATCTCTGATTGAATATGAAATTAGGAGCAGAGAGAGCAAGAACATTTATCGCTAAGACTTTTCTTGTTCTGGAGAGCAGCAGATTTCACTACCCTCCAGATACAAAATAGATCTTAGCCTACTCTAACTGTGCACGTAAAAACTTGAGCTGTTTGTGTAGCAGCTTACGATACTTCTTACGGCGTTTTTTGCAATAGGTTTTGGCTTTGGATAGCCGGTCAATGAGTATTTCCATTCGATCGAATAGAGCCTTGAAATCTGTTTCTTCCATAGTGGTTTCCTTTTTGTGTTAGTAGAGTTCACACAGGGTGGAAGAAAGGCTTGACGGTGTACTTCCTGTACACAGACTTTTTCTACCACCTTGTGTGGGGTTTCTCCGTTCGGGAGTTGATTGCGAGTCTATGACCGAACGGAGAGCTTTTCACTTCAAAGCTGCACTTGGCAACTTCGCGTTTTTTGGTTCTTAAAACATAGGTAAATGTTTGATGGTACTGGGGAGATGTCGAGTGTTTTTTTGAGAATGGAAAAGTTTTCTTGCAAATATATTCCCTCTATCCAAAGAAGAATTCTTCTCAAGGTTAGATAACTGGCAAAAAGAAGCATAAATAATGTAAATTGCTAAAACCTGTAGTTTTCTTTATAAACAAGTTCTTATAATACAATCCAAGTAACAAAGGAACAAGAATTGTATTGATTAGGAAAAGTGAATCTTTGTTACTTTGCAAATAGTTTAAAATAAAATTATTCAATAAACATACCGCGAAACTCAAAAGAATCCACCATAAAAGCGTTTTTGTTTTTGGTAGAGACAGTAGCCAATACAGATATGCCCAAGTAGGTAGTACAAATAAAAGAGAACTTACCATTCGGGGAAACATGTTATATATGGAGTCACTCACCATTAATATGCTCCAATATATAAATAACCATAGAAAAAAATAAAATGGCAGTGTTGTATAAAATTTTAAAGCACTACTTTGTATCTGCTTTTCTTGTAAATTTGGTAGAAAACCAGCTTGCCATTTGTTAATAAGTAAGGCAAATGAAAGAGTCGTGATAAAGGTAATTAGTAAATACGCGTTAAAAAGTTTCCCGTTATATGTATAGGGTAATAAGATGTATATAAACAGAAAAAGTGTGCTAAATACCAAACTTATTTGGATATGTTTTCTTTGCAAGAAAGGACTTTTCAACTGAAACACAAAAAATGTTATCTGGGAAAGTCCAATCACTAAAAACACGTGTATGCTTATATACGAAATCAACCAAAAGACCATATCTTTAATGGGTATTTCAAGCGGAGGACAACTCCACAATGGCATACTAGTTAGCACAGCCAGTCCTAATATTTTGATCAATTGCATTTTCAAAAACCCTTTTCTATTTAGATACAATTGGTATACAAAAGTTTGTTTTTTTATGATCCATTCTCAATGATTAGTAATTCTGCAGTTTGGGTTAAATTTGTTATTGCAGCTACACTTCGGATACAAAATGACTTTTTCTTTATTTTTGGCATAGGTGTCCCTAAGATGGAAGAAAGGCCATTCTAGTGATTTATAGACTTACCATTTTCTTTTATAAAATCTAGTTGCAACAATATATCGATCTGAGAGCATTCATCTTGGATTTGCTATGTATCATTTATTATGCCCTCTTTTTCTTTTCTTCTTATCGTTGAGCTTTTGAGGCTTACATGGCTTACTTATAATTTCGTTACACTTAATGTTTAAATCTGAGTTCATAAGGAGGATATAAATGTGAAAACTTGGTTTAATATATATGCTTCTAATCATGGGAAACTGGATGGAGGTAGAGCAGCAGCTTGTTGTTAGACTGCAGCAATCTGAACATCAGGTTGTTGCCTCGGGTCCTGGTTCTGCTGCCATTGGTTGATTGCTTCTGCAACAATGTTGGCA
>JBCCIA010000476.1:0-4640 GCA_039028475.1 Spirochaetota bacterium
ACTGCCTTTCTTTTACTAAGTATACAATCAAATTGCATATTTTTTCTCCCGAAACAAAATGCCAATAACGGCTACTTTTGAGGGCAAAATAGTTATTTGCTTCAGGACTTCTGCCCAACATCTTACGTATTTCTAAGTAATTTTTGTAATCAGTATCTAAAATACGATAAATCACTTCATTAGAAAGACTCTCAACAATCCGTTTTATATCTTCTGGTTCACAAATACCGAAGAAATAACGAATCAAATCTTGGTTTACTTCATTTTCTCGGGCAAAAGCCTCAATGATATTTGGCTGGGCTTGTAAAAAAGCGGTGACAGCTACAGTAAAAGTATTTTCTCCCATCATAAAAGTAGTCAGCTTTTCTTTCGCTGTACATATAGTGTCCAGCTTGCCAAGCCATGGGTTGTTAGCTATATTAGCCTTACAATTAGCTGGACAAGTCTGAAAAATATGTGTATCTAAGAAACACTTGCTCTCAGTATTTTCTTGTTTTTCTGATTTCGCCAAAAGATTTTACTTTATCAGTTCTCCACATTCTCGCATCTCTGGAGCATATGGGTTTTGTATCTTTTTTCCTTTGGCAACCCAATACTTAGCAACCATTGGACAGTGAAACTTATGAAATCCAGCATTCAAGTTTGTCATAGCATTTAAATTAGCCAAACTGACGGAAAAATCAGAATATGTGGTAAAAAACTTTTTTTTATCCTGTGTATCTATTTTTTCCAAGTTTTTTTGCATCTTTTGCAAGAGCAGTTGTAGTTCTTCTTGTTTGACTTCTATTTTTGCTTCTGAAAGCCTCTTCCGTAGACTTGTAACATCAGGTATTCCACCACTTTCATTCATCAATAACTCATGTATTTTTTGGTTTTCTTCTAATACTAGTACCAATTTACTTTTGAGGGTAGGAGCCACTTCAATGATTTTAGCATCTTTAGAGTTTTGTTTGTCTATCTGCTCTGACTTCTGACAATTTACCAATGAAAGTAGCATAACAAATAGAATCAGCTTATTTCTCATTTTTTTCTCCTCGTATTTATTTTCGACGTATGATTCCCCAATTATATATCTATTTCCTTAATAAGCAATAGAAAAATCATTTTAAAACAATTTCACCCTCGAATACTGTCTCAGCACCTCCCGTCATATACACATCTCCATTTTCCGACCATTCGATTTGTAGGGTTCCACCCCTAAGATCAATTGTTGCTTTTCGCTCCGTTTTAACATTCAAAACAGAGGCTACTAAAACTGCACAAGCTCCGGTTCCACATGCTAAAGTTTCACCAGTACCTCTTTCCCAAGTTCTTTGGTACAAATAATTCTTACCTTTTTTGGAAACAAATTCTACATTGACACGATTTGGAAAAAACTCATGATTTTCAATTTGCTTGCCAATTTCATGTACTGGGAATGTATCTGGATCATCTACATAAATGACTGCATGTGGATTCCCCATACTGACAGCAGTAAAGAAATACTCTTTACCCTCTATTTCAATAGGAACCTGTACGGCTTGATTCATATCTGTTGAAACCTGTACCGGTACTTGGGATGGTTGTAATATGGGTGCTCCCATATTCACTTTAACCTGGGAAACAGCTCCCTGTTCTAGAGTCATTTCCAGAGCCAAAACTCCCTTTCCTGTTTCTATATTTGGGTTTGTTTTATTTGTTAGGCCATAATCATAGACATATTTACCTACACAGCGAATACCGTTACCACACATTTCAGACCAAGAACCATCTGCATTGTACATATCCATCATGAAATCTGCTTTTTCAGAGTTACGAATAAAAATGACACCGTCGCCACCTATGCCAAAATTTCGATCAGCTAAAAAGGCAATTTGTTCAGCAGACAAACGAATATCCTCTTTGGTTGCATCTATATATACATAATCGTTGCCAATCCCATGCATTTTGGTAAATCGGATTTTCTTCAAGTTACTTGCTCCCCCACTATTCTTATCTTAATTACAAGAATATTTACTTGCCAACTAATTTTTTAATACCAATCCGAGAAAAGAAAAAACAGTTTGTAAGAGATGGTAAAGCATTTTTTTCAGCTGACTTCTTTAAATATACTCTCAAACATCACAGTTCCCCTTACAGGTTTAGTCGATCTAATCGTACTAGGACACCTACCAAACACAAACGCATTAGCAGGGATATCTTTAGCAACAATCCTTTTCGATTACCTATATTGGAGCTTAGGCTTCTTCCGAATGGGAACAACAGGACAAACAGCCATTGCATATGGTGCAGGGAAAATAGAGGAATGTAATTTTATTCTTTATCGCTCTGTACTGTTAGCACTCTCATTGGGTTTAGTTATACTACTGATAAGTCCCATTTATAAATTCTTAGGCTTTGAACTCTTATCTGGCGAACAAGCAGTAAAAATAGCTGGTAAAGAGTATTTTGAGTCACGAATATGGGCAGCTCCAGTTGTTCTAGCAAACTTCACTATTATTGGTTGGCTATTAGGCAAAGGGAAAAGCCAATATGTCCTAATTCTTACCATTGTAGCAAACATTACAAATATACTTTTAGATTATGTACTAGTACTAAAATGGAATCTTGCAGCCCAAGGAGCCGGGGTTGCAACTGCATGCAGTCAGTACGTTATGTTTTTTTTATCATTTATCTTTACACATCACAGAGGGCGTGGAAACCCAATAGATTGGCAAAAAATATTCATCTGGAAAAAATGTTTAGAAATATTAACTTTTAATAGAGACATTTTTCTACGAACACTGAGTCTCTTAGTTGCTTTTGGAACCTTTCGTAACCTAAGTTCCGTACTAGGCAAAACAACTTTAGTAAGCAATGCAATTCTTTTACAATTTATGCTGATTTCAGCTTATTTGGTAGATGGAACAGCGTTTGCCACAGAAAGTATTGCAGGAAATCTCAAAGGTAGTAACAACCTAAGACAAATGCTATCTCTACGCAACCTAGCTTTGCAAACAGGTATACTCTTTAATACGCTATTTATTTTACTACTTCTAGGATTTGCACAAACCTTTCTATCACTCATTGTCTCGGATGAGAACATTATTCTATATAGCAAAGAATTTCTCTATTGGTTAGCTCCAGTTCTTATAAGCGGAACATTTGCCTTTATTTATGATGGCATCTTTGCTGGCTTAACGGAAGGAAAACAACTTCGCAATTCGATGTTCTTTAGTACATTTTTGATTTTTCTCCCTGCTGCACTCATAGGATGGTACCAAAAAAGCAACCACATCCTATGGTTTGCTATGTTTCTCTATATGTTAGCAAGAGCACTTTCATTGCACTACTATTATCACAAACTCAAATTAGAGTAGGATGTCCCGAACCGCTTCCACTACATCCAATACATCTTGATCTGTCATGCGTGGAAATAAAGGCAAAGACAAACTACGCGAATACATCAGGGATGAATTTGGAAAATCTTGTGGAGAGAGAGTAAATTTTTTCTGGTAATAGGGGTGTTCATACAGTGGAATAAAGTGAAGGCTTGTTCCTATATTCCTTGCTTTTAATTCTTCTGCAAACTCATCACGTGTCTTTTTACTCTGTTCAGCATCAACCTCAATACGAAACAAATGCCAAGAATGAATCCCGGCTTTATCTTCTTTGGGGAGCAACAGACCAGGAATACCCGCAAAAGCCTGCAAATAACGTTGTGCAATTTCTGTTCTCCTATCCCAGAGTTGCTTCGCTTCTTCTAGCTGTATAAGGCCAATTGCTGCAGCGATGTCAGTCAGGTTGTATTTGTAGCCAGCTTCTACAACTTCATAATACCAACCGGTTCGCTTATAAGCTGTTTTATCAATTCCATGCAAACGCATACAACGAATTCTAGCAGCATATTCAGAGTGATTGGTAGTTACCATCCCACCTTCACCTGTCGTTATACCTTTTGTTGCATAAAAACTAAAAACGGTAAAGTCGCCCCAAGAGCCGATCATCTTGCCTGCATGAACCGCAGGAAATGCATGCGCTGCATCTTCAATTACAAATAAATTATACTTTCTGGCTATTTTTAGGATTGCCTGCATATCACAAGTATAACCAGCGAGATGCACAGGCATTACCGCTTTGATAACTCTACCAGAGGCTTTATGGCATAATTGTTTTCCATCCCAAATACAGTCTTTGGTTATCAAATTTAATAATATTTCCGGTGTCATAATATGGTTCACTGGATCAACATCTAAAAGTACAGGTAGAGCACCAAAATAACATGCAACTTCAGCAGTTGCGGTAAAAGTCACCGCAGTCGTGATAATTGCATCTTTGTCAGTAAGACCAATTGCATCTAAACATAAGTGCAAACCAGCCGTTGCCGAGTTTAGAGCAACTGCTTGTTCCGCTCCCACATAATTGGCAAAAGCAGTTTCAAACTCTTGCACTTTAGGGCCTGAAGTAATCCAACCTGAACGTAAAACAGCTACAACTTCCTGAATTGCTTTTTCAGAAATAGATGGCAATGCAAAAGGTAAAAAATTCTTTCTTATGGTTTTCATCCTTTCTTCTCATTTATTAAGAGACTTTCCATTAATATCGTCCTATTATATGATTGGTAGAAACAAAAAGTAAGTTATTTTACTCTTAAAACTTAGAAAGAAAGCTCATAAAAATAA
>JBCCIA010000477.1:0-4594 GCA_039028475.1 Spirochaetota bacterium
GACAAACGCGGCGGACTTTTACCAGCGATTGCACAAGAAAAAGCTACCGGTGATATTCTTATGATAGGGTCGATAAACCAAGAAGCCTTTGCGAAAGCAGTTTCCAGCCGCATGGCAACATTTTGGAGTACCAGTAGGAACGCACTCTGGACTAAAGGAGAAACTTCTGGGGAATGGCTCAAAATCATTGATATTCTTATCGACTGTGACCAAGATGCTGTGATTTACCAGGTGGAACTTTCTGGAAGTGGTGCTTGCCATACCAAAGACTCCAAGGGTCAGATTCGGAAGTCTTGTTTTTATAGAAAGCTGGCAGAAGACAAGCAATTGGAATTTTTACCAGGTTCTCAATAAATCTAATTTTTTGTAGAATTACTCACGAAAATAGGATTTATACAAAAAAGTTTGCATCTTTTTGAGAAAAAAACGTCTTCCTTAGTAAATACATCCTATGGAGTTTATTATGGAAACAAGAAAAACTGGCAATGAAAATAAGATTCTCAGAGAGCTAGCAAATAGCGGTTGCAACTGCACAGACTGCAATTGTGAGTGTTCTGATGGCGAATGCTGTAAGTAAGCATTTTACTGATTTACATATTGGGCCGAGGGTTTTGTTGCCCTCGGGTATAGTATTATGAGTGTAGAAAAAATCTGGGCAACATTTCACAAAAGATTGCTAATCTATATTGTCCAGAAAGTTGCCTCTCGTGAGGATGCGGAAGACATCCTCCAATCCATTTTTGAGAAAATTTTAAAAAACCAGAGTCAACTCGTATTCATTGAGAATCTAAGCGCCTGGTTGTTCAAAATCACAAAAAATGAGATTATTTCCAATTACCGCAAACAACAAGCATGTGTAGAACTATCGGAGGATTTGTTACCAGAACCCATAGGGGATACGCCAATAGTTGATGAATGCTTTGTAAGCTGTTTACAGGTTTTTATCCAGGATCTAGCGCAAGAAGAGCAATACATTTTGCGAGAAACATTACAGGGTAAGCCACTGAATAAGACTGCTGCAGATCTACAAAAAAAATATTCTACGGTAAAGTCAAAATACCAGCGTGCCTGTGAAAAATTACGCAAGCGTTTCCTTTCCTGTTGCCAAATAGGTACTATGGCTGCTATCCAGGAAAAGGCATTCGTATGCCCTCTTTGCCAAGGAACCCTTGCATAGGTTTTTGCTTGGAAACAATTTCTATCACTGCGAAACTTTTACTCTAGCATAAATTCTGCAATCATAGGGAGATGATCAGAAATTTTTAATGTATCTTCTTGGCGTACCAGAAAAGATTCCAATTTCATGTCTGGATGATAGAAAAAATAGTCGATGGTTCTATCCGGTCCTGTCGCTCTGCCATTTGGATAATGGGTAAAAAACTTCTCTCTCTCTTCTCCGTTGGTATCATCGACCGTCGGTAGACCTGGAAAGAGTTTGTACAACTTGGCAATCTCCGTATCTTTTTTAAAATAGATTTTCTCGGAATTTACCAGTTTTTCGTGACCACCAGGTGGTAGTAGGTTGAAGTCACCGCCAATTACAAACTTATTCCCCTGTTTTTTTGCATTGTTTAGTAGTTGTATAACTTCTGCTACTTGCAGTTCCATAGTATTCGAGCCCTGCGCAAACGCGTCTAAATGGGTATTGAATACAACAAAGTCTTTTGCATCTTGGACTGGCAACCTTATCTCTAGTATGGCTCGCTTGAAATTGAATTGTTCTGTAACAAAATCGTTAGGAATTTTGGCGAGTTGGTGGCGCACTGCTTTGCCAATACGGTAACGTGAAAGTGTTGCTAGTTTCATACCAACGGAACCCATAATGTGTGGGTGGGGAACAAAGTATGATTTGTGGTAGTAGGCTTGTGAGAAACAATTGTACTTAGGAGAAATTTTCGTTTTTAACGCTTCTAATTGATCGGTATAATCAGTTCTTTTTGAGTTATCGTCTAGTTCTTGCAGCAATATAATATCTGGATTGATAGCTTGGATGACTCGGCCAACTTCTTCGATAGTGAAGGCAATGTCCTTGGAAGAAGGGCGGTCATCGGGTCCACTCTCTCCTGGCTGATCATAGAAAAAAACATAGTTCTTCGAAGCCATGTATTGGACATTCCAGCTCATGACCTTTACTTTTTGATCTTTGCTGAGTATTGGGGCATTTGCTGGGCAGGTTATTGGTGAATTTTCAATTTCATCGGGATGGTGGTTCAATAACCAGACTAAGAGGAAAAATAAAGCAGTCAACGTTGCTAACGCAAAGGATGAGATTTTGAGAAATCGTTTCATAGAATACACCTATAATGGGAGGTTAAGAGATACAATATTTATTTCCATTTATTGGGAAGGATTTTTTGTAAAGTCTATAATAACTTAGTTCCTTGCATTAAAAAGTAGAACAACAAAAGAAAAAAACGCAAAAACTCCTGCTAAAAGTGCTCTATTGGCGTAAGGATATCCCATGCTAGCTATCATTACAACCATTTCGCTCAGTATTTTTACGCTTTTTTGTTCTTCCTATCGATCACCAAAAAATAGGGCTGCATCTATCGATGATGGACAGGAAGTGGTAAATCCTCTTTTAAACCAAGCAGATAAGAATATTTCACAAAGTGATGAGTTGAACCCTGCAGATAAACTTTCTACAAAAGATTTTTTTCAAACCAAAGTGCCTGCTTTGCTATCTCGCTACCAATCCTACGAGCTTGAACCTCTACCCTTAAAATCCCAGGATATAAGTGTAGTCATTACTGGACACAAAGCAAAGGTGATTTTTGATTTGGTATACTACAATCCAGGGAATCGCATGGTTTCAGGTAAGTTTCTAGTTTCCTTACCAAATGGGGCTAGTCCTGCTTACCTTGGTATGTTCCAAGGACAGGGGCCTGCATCTAAGGGTTTGTTAGCGGAAAAGAATTGGCTACAGAAGAAATCAGCAAGGCTTCAGTCCATTCTGGGAAAAGATATAAAGCTAGAAAATGAATGGCAGAATAAGAGTGCTTCCTTTGACTGGGGAGAAAAAAGAGCTGCAAGAGTGATCAATCCCATCAAAGGAAGGCAAATTTATGAAAATACAGTGCGGCGTAGAGTAGACCCTGCTCTTGCTGAATGGGCAGGGGCCTCAAAATTTTCGACAAGGATCTATCCTATTGCAGCAAAGGGTTATAAGCGAATCGTCTTTGCCTATACACAAGCTATTGAAAGTCACCAAAACGATATCCAGTATATTTTGCCACTTCCTAATAAATCAAAAGCTCAGACAAGGCTAACTTTACATCTCATAAAGAATTATTACCGTTCGCCGCATCTTAGCACTCAGAACTCATTGAAGAAGACTCGGACTAAATATGGATGGAAATGGGTCATGGAAGGTGACTCGCAAAAACCCTCTACCTTCCAAGCGACACCTATAAATAAAAAGGTTCAATACATCGTTGGAGAGAACCCAAACGTTCGTGGCAAGTTAGTCCATTTGCAAGTGAAACCCATACAGAACTCTTCCTCAGTGAATAGGAAAACAAAAAAAGCCCTATTTCTTGTAGATACAAGCTATTCCGCTCGATCCAAATTACACAACTTGTCTGGTCGCATACTAGCCCAAGTTCTTAAATCTGATACATCGATCACACAATTTGCTATAGTTCTTTTTGATGTTAAGAGCCAAATTCTTACAAAATTTGTTGCCAATACGAGTAGCAATCGTAAGAAATGGCTAGAGAAAGTAAGCTCTATCCAACTGGAAGGTGCGACTAACTTTAGCTCAGCATTGGATTTAATACAGCAAAAGCAAAGCCTAAAGGCAGATACATATTTCTTACTCAGTGATGGGCATATTACTTGGGGCGATGAGAAGGCAAAGTCATTGCAAGCAAAATACTCTAATCTAATGGGTAAACGTTGGATTTGTTATAGTTATGGCTCTCATTCTATAAACCAAAGCCTTTTCCAAACTTTAACAAAGGTTGATGGACGTATCGTTCCTATCAGTAGTGGACAGAATATTTCCTCTGCTGCAAAAGCTCATAGGGTTTCTGGAATCAGATTAAAACGTATCTACGTTAAAGATTCTGAAGTTACCATTGCTGGAAATCCTAAATGGATCTACCCTGGTCAGCTATTAGAACTCGCGATAAAAACATATTCGCAAAGAAGAACTATCTATTTACAAATAGATACTGAGAAAAGCAAGCAAAAGGTGGCAATTGATTTACAGGTATCGAAATTTAGCAAAGCGATTGCAGCGAGAAGTTGGGCTTCTGTATATGTAAACCGTTTGTTAGAATTCTATGATAAACAGGCCGATGAATTGGTACTTGCCTTGTCGCAAAACTTTTCCCTGAGTAACAGAGCCGCTTCTTTTATTATCTTGGAAACAGATAATGAGTACAAACAACATAAAATTGTAAACCAACAATTGAATCTAGCTAAAATAGCACAAAAAGTTCGCAGCAAAAAGGGAAATATCTATGCAACGGAAGGTTCCAGAGAAGTTTTGGCCAAGCGACAAAAACTGTTTGAAGCTCTTGCAAGTTGTAAAGATAGACCTGTATGGAAGGTGAGAAAGAATACTACTAGCAACTATTCTGTTTTTAAA